>CANRQC010000121.1 GCA_947632695.1 uncultured Oscillospiraceae bacterium
CACCTTGCTCAAGGCGGTGGATATGTCCGTGGAGATGATCGACAAGGTCTATGTGGCCGGGGGCATCGGCTCCGGCATCAATATGAAAAACGCAGTGAATATCGGGATGTTCCCGGATGTGGAGCTGGAAAAATTCCGCTATATCGGCAATTCCTCTCTGACCGGGGCCTATGCCATGGTCATGGGAGATCAGGCAGTAGAAAAGGTGGCCCAGGTGGCTGCCAACATGACCTATTTGGAGCTGTCCACTCACCCGGGATATATGGACGCCTTCGTGGCGGCCTGCTTCCTGCCCCACACCGACGCCCGGCTGTTCCCCCACAGCCGTCAGGAGGTCTGACATGCCCGAAAATCACAAGGAAGAGGTTCCCTTTACCCACTATGCCGCCCTGTTCGCCGCCCTGGACCCAAAGGACGCCCAGGCCCGGCTGGGGGAGGAAATTTGGGACGAAGAGAAATATTATGTTAACCTTCTGGGCCGGCGCTACGCCCTGACGCCGGAGCCCTATACCCTGGAGCCCCTGGACGGCGGCAAGACCCCTCCCCTGCCCGCCCAGACCTTCCTGCTGCGCTACCTGCTGGAGGGGCAGGATTTGCCTTGGCTGGGGCAGTGGAAGACCTTCCGGGAAATGCCCTGGGGGGAGCTGTACATCCAGCCCTACACCGGTCGGGTCCTGACCCGGGCGGCCTTCACCTTTGCCACCCGGCTTCCCGCCTTCCAAAAGGCGGCCCAGGCCGCCGGAGGAAAGCCAGCCGGCCACGGGGACGCCGGGTATCAGTTCCAGCTGATCGGTCCGTACCAAATGCAGATCCTTTTGTGGGCTGGGGACGAGGAGTTTCCTCCCAGCGCTCAAGTCCTGTATTCCGACAATTTCGCCACCGGGTTTGCCGCGGAGGATCGGGTGGTGGCGGGAGATTTGCTGATTTCCCACATTAAAAGTTTTATGTAAACTTTTGGAGGATCCCATGCCCATCGTGAATATTCCCCAGCCGGAGCTGTTGACGGTCACGCCGGCGCTCAGGCTGCGGCGGTTTGGAAGCGTGATTCCGGAGGCCTTGGAATGGTACCGGGATCCGGAGACCGTCTATCTGGTGGACGGGAACCGGGAGCCCTATACCCGGGAAAAGCTGGAACGGATGTACCGTTATCTGGACGCCCACGGGGAGCTTTACTACATCGAGCTGCTGGAACAGGACCTCTTCCGCCCCATCGGGGATGTGACCTTCTCCCGAGAGGATATGCCCCTGGTGATCGGAGAGCCGGCCTGCCGGGGGAAGGGGATCGGCAGGGCAGTGGTGGCCGCATTGATCGCCCGGGGGTGCGCGCTTGGATTCGACTCCCTGGGAGTTCGGGAAATTTATTCTTGGAATCTGGCCTCCCGGAGGTGCTTTGAAAGCCAGGGCTTCCGCCCGGTAGAGGCAACGCCCCGGGGCCTCCGGTACGCCATCAGCCTGACGGCCTAAAAAAAGAGAGAAGATCCCTGCTGGAGGCGGCGAGGCCGGCAGGGATCTTTTATTGCGCATTACTCGTGTTTTCCACGTTCTGCTGGGGCTTGGATTCGCGCCGACTCCTAGGACGCTTTTTCTGATTTTGCCGGGTCTGAGGGGTTGCCTCCGGATCGTCCCCAGAGTCTCCGCTTTCCGCCGGACCGGGATCAGATACCAACTGAAGCAGCCGCTCCCGGACGTCGCCACGCTCCTCATACGCCGCCTTCATCAGCCCGGGAAGCCGGGCAAGCAGCAGCGCGGCATCAAACGGAGCGGGACGGCAGATATAAATCCCGCTGTCGGCGATCTTTTCCTGTTCCTCCGCCGTTGGACTTGCCTCCCGGCGCTCCTCCGCCGGGCAGCCGGTATAGACAATGGAAATATCCTGATCCGGCCGGTGGCCGGAGCGCTGGATCAGCTTCCGGGCCTGGGCATCGAGGTTCACCGGCTCTCCCATGTCCAGCGCGAGAATCTCCCCGTCCTTGGCATGGGCGCAGGCATAAAGGATCAGCCCAACGGCCTCCTGGGCGGTCATCAAGTGGCAAGCAGCCCCCGGGTCGGGCACCGTCACCGGCCCGCCCTGGACGATCTGCCGCTGGAACATGGCCACCGCGGAGCCGCTGCCCTCCAGCACATTTCCCAATCGCGCCGTGACAAATTCCGTGTTCACACCTTCCGGCAGGAGCGCAAGCTCCTTCTTTACCCGGCGAGAATGCAGTCCGGGCAGCTCCTGGGAACGCCCCTCCCGGATCGCCCGGCCAAAAGCCTCCAGGATCATTTCGCCCAGCCGTCTGGAAGCCCCCAGGACGCTGGAAGGCTTCGCCGCTTCGTCCCCACTGAGTAGTACAAACCGCTGGCAGCCATGGGACATGGCGGCCCAAGCCGTCTGATGGGCGCCCAGGACATTGTTCTTCACAGCCTCCCAGGGACTCCCCTCCAGCAGCGGCGCGTCGCTGTAGGCCGCCCCGTGGAACACCACCTGGGGACTATACTGGGAGAACACCTTCTCCAGCCGCCGGTCGTCCTGAACGGAGCCCACCAGGGCCACCAAATCCAGCTGGGGTGCCTGCTCCTTCAGCTCCCGCTGAAGAGCGCCGGTTTGCTCGTCGCGGACGTCGAAAAGAATCAGCTTTTTGACGCCGCAGCCGGCGATTTGGCGGCACAGCTCGCCGCCGATCAATCCGCCGGCGCCCGTCACCAGCACGGTCTTATTCTGGAGGAAGGACAGCGCCTCCTCCATGTCCATTTTCACCGGTTCCCGGCCAAGCAGCTCCTCCACGGAAACGTCCTTGGCGGCCTTCTCCGGGTGGAGGATCCCCCACACCAGGCGGTAAAGCAGTCTGGGAAGCAGCACCGCCAGAAGCTGCAGCAGCGCTCCCACCACGTAGTAGTCTGCGGGCATCCCGCCAAACAGCGCCCACACACCCACGATCTGGGCGGCGCAGGCCAGGCAGACGGCAAGCACCGCCTGCAGCAGCTCCCGATCCCCGGCATGACGCCACTGGTCCCGATACATCCGGCACAGCCAGAAAATAGCCAGGCATACCGGCGTGTATAGGGGCGCGAACCGGCCCAGCCAACGGAGGCCGTCCTCCGGTATGGCGGAAAAACGGCAGTCATACCGCAGCCAAAGGGCTAAGAAGTAAGCGAGGTTCACCGCGAGGGCATCGTAAACCGCCAAGCCAACGCCGACGAGCCGCCAGTGTTCAAAACGCTTTTTCCCTTTTCCGTTCAAACCTTCCATGCGCACCATCTATATTTCTGTTTACTCTGGCTGTTTCACAACCTGGCCGGAAAGCAGCTGCTTCATAAGCTCCTTGGCGGTCTCCACCGTGGACTCGTCCGGAATGACCACCGACGCCTCCACCCCCTGGGAGAAGGTGACCTGGTAGTCCCCATAGCCGCTGACGGAATAGGAGACGATATTCCAGGGCTGATTACTCGACAGCTGCTCCCGCACCAATGTCGCCAGAAGGTCATAGGGCACCGAGGTAATGAAGCCGTTCTCCACCGCCTGCAAGAGCGGGAGATAATTGGTCAGAACGCTGGGCGACATGGCCTTATTGATCACGGCCTTGATCACCGCCATCTGGTTCCGTCCCCGCTGGAAGTCTCCGTCAATAAAGGCGTGCCGCTCCCGGGCAAAGGCCAGCGCCTTTTTACCGTCCATATCGTTATCGCCTTCAACAAAGTGGTAATTTCCAGTCGTAAATTCCATGGGGGAGTTTACCGTGATTCCGCCCAGGCTGTCGATGATCTCCTCAAACCCGCCAAAATGGACCTTGAAATAGTAGTTAATGTCGATCCCGTAGAGCATTTCGATGGTGTCCATGGATACGTCGATTCCATAAATGCCGGCGTGGGTCAGCTTATCCTTCACACCATTGGAGATGGACAAAGGCACAAAGTAATCCCGAGGCGTGGAAACCAGCAGGATCTGATGGGTCTTGGGATTCACCAGCATCAGGATGTTGACGTCGCTGCGGCTCCGGGTATCCAGTCCGGTACGGCTGTCGATACCGCTGACATAGACCACAAAGGGCTGAAGCTCACCGGTCACCGGATCGACAGGCGTGAAGTTGTTCGGGGTGGAGGGATCAGAATCGGAGGAAGGCCGATTGGGAAGCGCGGGCGCATCGACGCTCATGGCAATGACCTGCCGCACCTGGCTCTCCACATCCTCAAAGCCGGGCGTCTCCGTCAAAACGTCTAAGTACGCCTCGTTCAAAATCATGGCGTCCACCTGGCCATCCAGAAGGGCGTTGACCAACTGGGCTGGGCTGTCATACTCGGCAATGGCGATGTCCCGTTCCAGCTTTTGGGTGACCTGCGCCACAGTCTCGTCCACGCTCTCCCGGTCGATAGACCGGAGAATGCCGAAGGTATAATCCCCCATGTCCCCCAGGATCTTGGCAGAATCATCGGCGCGGACATAAATACCCACCCGGATCTCTTCCCCGCCGGGATTGGTGATATTGCCCATAGCCATCAGGGTCCTGCCCACGCCCAGGTTCCCCACCAGAAGCAGCAGACAGGCCAGAGCGCCGAAAACCATGCCGGTGGTACGGATTCCCTTTCCCCTCTGGAGGACCAGAATCGCCACCAAAGCAGTGAGTGCCACCAGGAGCAGGCCTAAAATGATCAGATAATAGGGGGGCAGCAGCTTGCTCAGCCCCATCAGCACACAGAATACAGCAGACAGCACGCCCACCAACGCCACAAGAACGACGCCCCAGGGAAAGCCGCGCTTTTTCCGGGGGGAATTGTAAGAATTGTTCTGGTTATTTTTTGTCATGGTCCAACGCCTCCAGCACGTTTGCAAGGTACGGACTTCAAGGCGGATCAGCGGAAGAATCGCTGATCCGTCCGTATCTTGGCTTTTGATATTCTTTTTCATTTTAATTAATATTGATTATGCCCAAAATGGGGCTGTCGCTCCTTCCCATCCGGGCATCGGCGCCCACGGGCATCCTATGCGCGCCGCGGAGCGTTTATCCTTGTCCCCATGATGCGGAAGCTGGTTTTCGCGTCGGTTCCGCAGGTAAAAAGCTGCCGCATTTTGAGACTTAGACTTGCTTATTTTACTACAATTCCCCTTTAAATGCAATGGGTAATCGGGAAAATCTTTATTAACATTTCTTGTCGGTCCATTTTGGACGGAGGAGTGCGGAAAAGCACCGTCCACGGAAAAACTTCTTCCGCGGACGGCGAAACTATGCTTCCATGCTCCGGAGGAACGCGTCCAAAACGTCCAGAGCCAGGGCAATGAGAAAGACAGCCAGGAAAAACATGGGAAATTTTCCAAAAAAGGCGGAAAAACCGGGATCTTCCGGAAACAGTCCGGCGATTTTCTCAAAAAAAGCGGGATTGAACACCGGGAAGGCCTCCAGCCACCAGATCATCAGGGCGGCGCTGAGGCCGTCGGCGAGCAGGGCCGTCAGGAAGACCCGGCGGCTGTACCGCCGCTCCAGCAGCTTCACCGTCTCCCTGCTAATGCCCAGAGCCGCCTCTGCCGGGCGGGCGGTGGAAGGAATCCGCCTGCCTGCCTTCTTATTTTAGTGCATCCCACGCTGTGTTGCTCCCCCGGCCCCTTCCGGGGGACCCACTTTCTTGCCGCCGAGCAAGAAAGTAAGGCCCCCCGCAGGGGTAGGGGGAGCATTTCCGGCAAGGGATGCACCGAAAAAAAGGTAGGCAGGAGAACGAGTCTCCTGCCTGATGGTTGGGGGTGGGCGTCAAAGCTCGTAGGCAAAGCCGGTCTTGGGCTTTGCGTTTTTCCAGCGGCCGGAGGTGAAGTCCGGCATTTCCACCGGCGCGCCGCCCTGGGCGATGGAAAGTTCGCTGAGGGCCGTGATGCTCATGTAGGTGGCCATGTCGTAGACGTCGATGGGGGCGGGCTGATCCTGCTGGATGCTTTCGAAGAAGGCCCGCAGCACCAGATAGTCGATGCCCCCGTGGCCGCCCACCGCCTGGTACTCCCGCCAGAGGGGATGGTCATAATCCTTGGCATACTCCCTGGCGTTGCCCCAGAGGGCTTTGGCGTCAAATTCATAGCGGTTGTGGACCCCGTCCTGGAAAATGGCGTCCATGTCCTCAAAATAGGCGGCCT
>CANRQC010000122.1 GCA_947632695.1 uncultured Oscillospiraceae bacterium
CCCAGCACCGCCGCGATCAGGGTCCCCGCCGCCCCCTTCCAAAACAGCTCCGTCAAAATTGGAACAGCTCCTTTACCAGTTCAAACAGCTCGGCGATTTTCTGGGTCAGCATCATCAGCACCACCACCAGCCCCGCCAGGGTGGTCATGGTGGCCTGTTCCTCCCGCCCGGAGCGGGAGAGGACCTGATTGAGGACGGACACAATGATCCCAATGGCGGCGATTTTGAAAATCAGATCGATCTCCATAGGCTAAAGAAACAAAATGGCCAGGGCCGCCCCGGCGCACAGCCCCAGGGTCTGATAGCTGCGCAGACGGCCCTCCCGGTTGCGGGACAGGGCTTCCAGACACGCCCGGCAGCTCTGTCGGGCCCCGTCCAGCCCCTGAAGCTGTCCGGGCAGATCGAAGCGGCCCAGCGTCTGGCCCAGCTCCCCCATAATTCGTTTCGCCTGATTCGGCAGCTCCGGCTGGGCCGCCAGGGCCTCGGCCATGCACTTCCCCGCCTCCGGCTGGGACTGGCTCTGAAGCCGCTCTGCCAGGGCGGCGAAGACTTGTCCCACCGGGCCGGTCAGCTCTTCGGAGGTCTGACGGCACAGCTCCGGCAGGGGCGTCAGACGGTATTGCAGCTCGCAGGCCATGAAATCCAGCCCCCGGATCAGCTGGGCCAGGGCGCTTTCCTCCCTTCGGTGGGCGGCGGCCAGGGAAAATCCAAACCCGCCGCAGGCCAGGACGATCAGCATCGCCCCCAACAGCTTTCCGTTCATCGCTCCATCCTTTCCATGCGCCAGGACTTGTCCGGCTGTAAAATCAGGACCTTCTCAAAAATCCGACTCTCCACCAGGGGCCGGTAGACGGTCCTCCGCAGCAGATCCTCCCGACTCTTGGCATGGGCGGTGGCCAGCAGATCCACGCCGCACCATCCTGCCCGGAGCAGCGCCTGGCAATCCCCCTCCTCGGTGATCTCGTCCAGGGCCACGCAGCTGGGTCCCATGGTGCGGATGGCCATTTCCAGGCCGTGGGCCTTTCCACAGCCGGTGAACACGTCGGTGCGGGGACCGGGCGGGAAGCAGTCCGTCCCATCCGCCCTTGGAAACAGCTCGCCCCGCTGGTCCACCACCGCCACGCTGTCCCCCTGCTGGGAGCGCTGGCGAATGAGGTCCCGCAGGAGGGTAGTTTTCCCGCTTCCGGGCTTTCCCAGGATCAGCACGGAACCGCTTGTCCCCGCCCCCTGGGCAATGCCGGGGAAATCCCTGGCCACCCGCAGGCACAGACTGCTGACCTCCCGGACCCCCGTCACGCTCCCGTCCGCCTGGACGGTCATTTCCCCGCAGAGCCCCACCCGGTGACCGCCGGGGGCGGTGAGATAGCCCTGGGCGGCGGAAGCGGAGGACCAGGGAGAAAACCTGCTGGCGGCGTTGACCACATAGCGCAGGTCCTCCTGCTGGACGGTCTCCGACAAGAACCGGGAATCCCGCCGCAGAATCAGCTCCGGCGGACGGCCCAGCCGCAGACGCAGCTCCTGAAGCTCCTCCCGGCCCAGATTGTCCACCTTCTGCCGCAGACGGGGCGGCAGTAAATTTAAGTAGGCTTGCCAAGCGCACCGCATTTGCATCACTCCCGGAGAAAGCGTATGCGCTCATGTCCCCAGGTATGAATCCGGCCACAGACTATGGCAGCGGCGCCCATAAAAATACCGCCCTCCATTCCGAAGGGCGGAAGATTTTTTGATGGGTGCCAAAGCCCACTGCCTACCTTCTTATTTCAGTGCATTCTGCACTGTGGGTGCTCCCCCGGCCCCATCCGGGGGAGCAGTGCCGGCGAGGGATGCACTATAATAAAGAGGGTGAAACCCCTGCAGGATCACTCCAGGTCGTTTAGATCTTTAGGATTCTTCTTTTGGGAGCGGGTTTTGTACCACATTGGGATGCGACGAAGGAGGTAGACGGCCAGATAGACGGCGGTGGAGATGTTGGCCTGGGCCCACTCCTGAAAAAGGACCCTCAGCGGCGTAAAATACACGATCTGGCAGGAGAGGAAGAAGGTGATCCCCGGCAGGATCAGGCCCTTCCACCACTCCTCCTTCCCCGACCAAATAAACTGGGGAATGATCAGCGCCAGCGGCACCAATTCGATGAAGGGTAATAATTTCAACATTTCGTGGCCCTCCTTACAGGTCCTGAATGTTCATTTTTTCGACGGTGTTTTTCTTCCGGATCAGCCAGCGGCAGGCAAAGTAGAGCGCCACCAGGGGGACCGTCGGGACATTGTACAGCAGCAAATTTAGCAGCAACTGCCCGAAAAATTCGGCGCTGCCCGGTATGAGCGCGGAGGGCCAGCCGTTGAGGAAGGACAGCGCCAGGCTCAGTGCCGGCAGGATCCAGCCCAGGTAACGGTTTTTCCGGGTGGACAGCAGAAACTGTACCAGCATGGTCAGGCCATAGACGCCCAGAATCAGCGGCTGCCGCACAGCGTTCTCGGCCAGAAGCGCGGCGTACATGGGATCGACATTGGCAGATGTAAGAAACAGCATCAAGAGCCCTCCTTCTTGGAATTTTTGTAGGCGACGATCAGGAGCTTCGCCGTATCGAAGTCCAGCCGCTCCTCCAGGGCCAGCCGCTTGACCAGGCTGACGAAGTGGTCCCGGTTATTTTCCTCCCCCATTTGGATTTTCTGGATCAGCCGGTCTAGGCGCAGCCGCACCGTGGGATAGCTGACGCCGTACTGGGACGCCATCTCCTTCAGCGACCCGGAGGACAGCAGAAACCGCTTGATAAAAGACAAATCCTCCTCCTCCAGCTCGGACATCCAATCGGGGATCACAGAAATCGCCATTTGATCGCCTCCTTTAATTAAATTAAGTATATCATTTAATTTTATTAAAGTCAATACCAATTTTTTAATAAATAAAATTTAATCGCGGCAGGATCTCTCCTGCCGCGACGCTTTATTCTTCTTCGGAAAAGTCCTCAGCGGGCGGCAGGGCGTCCGCCCTTCCGCCCCGCATGGCGGCCCACTGCTCCTTGGTGACCAGAATGGCCCGGGGCTTGCTGCCCTGGAAGGGACCCACAATGCCCTTTTCCTCCATTTCGTCCACGATCCGGGCGGCCCGGGCGTAGCCCAGCTTCAGCCGCCGCTGGAGCATGGAGACCGAGGCCTGGCCCGTCTCCAAGATCACATCCACCGCCGCCGGCAGCATCTCGTCCCCGGAGAGCTCCTCCTCCGTGGGCTCGGGCTCCTGGGCGGCGTTCTTGCCGCCGGTCTGGGCGGCCTTCTTCTCGATCTCGTCCATCACGTCCTGGTTGTAGTCCGTGACGTAGTTGGCCTTGACGAACTCCGCCACCGCCTCCACCTCCTGGTCGCTGACGAAGCAGCCCTGGACCCGGCGGGGCTTGCCATTGCCGATGGGGGCGAAGAGCATATCGCCCTTGCCCACCAGCTTCTCCGCCCCCTGGGTGTCCAGAATGATCCGTGACTCCATGGCGGAGGCCACGGCGAAGGCGATCCGGGAGGGTATATTGGCCTTCATCAAGCCGGTAATCACGTCGGCGGAGGGCCGCTGGGTGGCGATAATCAGATGGATTCCCGCCGCCCGGCCCATCTGGGCGATGCGGCAGATGGACTCCTCCACCTCCTTGGCGGCCACCAGCATCAGATCCGCCAGCTCGTCGATGATCACCACCACCTTGGGCAGCTTCTCCCCCTCCGTCTCCTGACTCTCGATGATGCTGTTGTAGGAGTCCAGATCCCGAACGCCGGCGTCGGACATGGCCCGGTAGCGGCGCATCATCTCCGTCACCGCCCACTGGAGCGACCCGGCGGCCTTCTTGGGATCGGTGACCACGGGGATCAGCAGATGGGGGATCCCGTTGTAGATCCCCAGCTCCACCATTTTGGGGTCCACCATGATCAGCCGCACGTCCTCGGGGCTGGCCTTGTAGAGCAGGGAGATGATGATGGAATTCATGCACACGGACTTGCCGGAGCCGGTGGTACCGGCGATGAGCATATGGGGAAGCTTGGCGATATTGCCCACGATGCAGCTGCCGCCGATATCCTTGCCCACAGCGAAAGTCGCCTTGGACTTGGCCCGGGCAAATTCCTGGGAGGCGATGACCTCCCGGAGGGTCACGGTGGTCACCGTCTGATTGGGCACCTCGATGCCAACGACGGAGATTTTCCCCGGCACGGCGGCGATCCGCACGCCGGAGGCCCCCAGATTCAGGGCGATGTCGTCGGCGGCGGAGGTCAGCTTGCTTAAGCGAACGCCCTTTTCCAGCTCCACCTCATAGCGGGTGACGCTGGGGCCCCGGGTGACATTGATGATGTGGGCCTCGATCTTGAAGCTGGCCAGGGTCTCGTTCAGGCGGCGGGAATTTTCCCGCATCTCCGAGGTGCCGTCCGCCGCCCCTTCGGCGGGAGCTTTCAGCAGCTCAATGGGCGGAAACTTGTACTCCGGCTTCTGCTCCTCCGCCTGCTGGGCGATCTCCTGGGAGACCTGGGCGGCGGCGGCCTTGGTGTCCTTCACGGTCACCTTGACCTGCTTGGGCGTGGCGGGAGCGGGCGTTTCAGGAACTGCTGGCTTCTCCAACACCGGAGCGGGTGGGATGGGCGCGTCGATGTCAAAGGGCGGCATTTCCTCCGGATAATCCTGCTCGGGCTCCTCCTCCGTCTCCAGCGGCTCCAAAACCGGCTCTGTAGCGGGCTTCTCCTCCGTCACCGGCGGGGAAAGCAGCTCGTTTTCATCCTCCTGGGAAGCGGTCACCCGGACGGCGGCTGCCGCCACCGGGGACTCCACATCGGCGTCGATCTGACGAAGCATTTCGCTGGCCTTGGCGTCCAGCGGGCGGCGCTCCGCCGGTTTGGTCTTGGGCGGCTCCTTCTTGGGAGTCGGAGGCGCCGGCGGGGCCGGCGGCTGGGCCTGCTGAACCTGCTGAGCCTGCTGGGCCTGCCGCTCCCGGCGCTGCTGGACGTGTTCGATCCGCTTGGCAGCGATGTGGTTGACCACCAGCTCCGCCGGGTCCAGAAGGTCCTCGTCGTCTTCCTCGTCCTCCCACTCCGCCCGGGGGCGGTTCCGAATGGCCCGGACGATGCTGGGGATGGTGATCTGCATGGCGCCCAGCAGGGTCAGCACCGCCAGCAGGATCAGAATGATATAGGCAAGCACCGTCCCGCAGAGCCATTGCAGCCCCAGGGCCAGTCCGCCGCAGAGGACGCCGCCGGTATTGCCCATGGCCCCGCCCTGGTACAGCGCCCCGATCACGCCGGCGCCACTACCCAGGCTCTTGGGGTCCGGATTCAGGGCCAGCTGACCCACGGCCCCGCAGAAAAAGGCAAAGGCGATAACGCAGGCCGTCCGCAGCCGCACCGGCCGTTTCCCGCTGAAAGCCAGGATGATAAACAAATACAGCGCGGCGGGAATGGCTACCAGAAATCCGACTCTGCCCACCAGTCCCTGGAGCACATTGGAGATCAAGGTCGTCAGCGCCCCCTGGGGCTGCAAAAACAGCACCAGCAGCAGAATAAACACCGCCAGGCTGACGGCAGCGCCGATAAACCGGGGGGAAAACAGAGATTCGGACTTTTTTCCCTTTTTTCCGGACTTGGAGCCGGTTTTTTTGCCCTTGGCGGCGGCAGCCGCCCTGGACGCTTGATTTTTCCGTTTTTGTTCTGCCATGGTTCCTCCTTAGGTGGTCAGGTACAAAATAAATGTAAACAGGGCAGCGCCCCAAGAATAGTAGGCGAAGCTAGAAAAGCCCAGGTTGACCGACATAAACCGCAGAAGCAAAATCGCCCCATAGGCCCCGGCCCAAGCCGCCGCCATCGCCAGAATACAGCGCAGTAAAAAGAGCGGCTCGATCCCCAGCCCCCCGCCCGCGGCGGCGGTGACGATGCCGTACCCGTCCAGCAGCATCCAGGCCAGCAGGGCGGGAAGGGTCATCAGCAGGGCCCAGTTCAGGGATTTTTGCCGGTCGGCCCCTCGGATCTGGGCCACCGAGGCCGCGGCGCCCAGGGCAGAAAATCCGGGCAGTCCGCCCAGGCCCGCCGCCAGGCCCATGAGCAATGCGTCCAG
>CANRQC010000123.1 GCA_947632695.1 uncultured Oscillospiraceae bacterium
GCTGATGCTGGTGATGGGCTCCGATGCCGGAGGGCTGGAGTATCCTGCCTGGCGGGAGAACCTGACCCTGGCGGTGAAGCTCCAGGCGGCGCTGGAGGGGATCTGGCCGGGGTTGTGCCGGCCTATCGACCTGTGCGCCCAGCGGTTTAACCAGGATCTAAGCCCCGGGGCCCTGCTCATTGAGGTGGGGGGCGCGGGAAACACCCTGGCCCAGGCCCTGGCGGCCATGGAGCCCCTGGCCCAGGCGTTGAAGGCCCTGAGTTCCTAGCCGTTGCGAGGATGCTTTGCCGCCTGGCGTTGGAACCATAAGGCCCAAAAAATACGGGAGACCCTGTTTTGGGGCCTCCCGCTGCTTTTTTCCTTTGTACGCAAACCTACCTGATAATAGAGGGAACTCAAAAGGCGACAGCAAATTTAGCTGTTTTCGTGTTCCTTGCCGGCGGACGCCGACCCTTTCCGGCGGCGGACGCATTCGGTGAGCAAAAATTCGATCTGGCCGTTGAGGGAGCGGAAGTCCTCCTCGGCCCAGGCGGCGAGGTCGTCATACAGCCGCTTGCTCAGGCGCAGGGGGATCTGCTTCTTCTGATCGGCCATCAATACAGGCTCCCGGAGTTGACCACCGGCTGGGCGTCCCGGTTGCCGCAGAGGACCACCAGCAGATTCGACACCATGGCGGCCTTCCGCTCCTCGTCCAGCTGGACGGTGTTCCGCTCATTCAGCCGCTCCAGGGCCATCTCCACCATGCCCACAGCCCCGTCCACGATCAGCTTCCGGGCGTCCACGATGGCGGAGGCCTGCTGCCGCTGGAGCATGGCCGCCGCGATCTCGGGGGCATAGGCCAGGTAGGTGATCCGGGCGTCGATGATCTCGATGCCGGCGTCCACTACCTTGTCCTGAATGTCGTCCCGGATCCGCTGGGCCACCGTCTCGCTGGAGCCCCGGAGGCTGCCCTCGTCGGCCATGCCGTCGCCGGTGGTGTCCACATTGGGGGCCACGTCGTAGGGATAGAGCCGGACGATGTTCCGCACGGCGCTGTCGCACTGCAAGGACAGGTACTCTTTATAGTTGTCCACGTTGAATACTGCCTTGGCGGTGTCCACCACCCGCCACATGACGGCGATGCCGATCTCCACGGGATTGCCCAGGCAGTCGTTGATCTTCTGCCGGGAGTTGGACAGGGTCATGACCTTCAGGGAGATCTTCATGCTGGGCATGGAAACGGAGGTGCTGGACCCGTTCTCTCCCTGGGCCACGGCGGCGGCCATGGCGCCCTTCACGTCGCCGCTCTGGCTCAGCCGGGTCTGGGCGGCGGGGTTCACCGCGGAGCAGAAGGGGTTGACGAAGAAGAAGCCCTGGCTCTTCAGGGTGCCGATGTAGTCGCCGAAGAGGGTCAGCACCAGGGCCTCCTGGGGCTTGAGGACCTTTAGGCCCAGAAACAGGATCCAGCCGGTGACGGACCAGATCAGGCCCACCGCCAGACTGATGCCCCCCAGGACATAGTTGGGGTTGGGATTCATCTCATCGTCCAGCAGGAAAATGGCCAGGATGATCAGCGCGATGGCCGCGATGTACCCGGCGATGGCCGCAAGCAGCACGGGCATGCCGTTTTGCTTTTTGCTGAGGATCTTTTCTTCCATGGGAAATTCCCTCCTTCTATTTGATATCAATATGATATCAAATAGAAGGCCCCTTGTCAAGGGCTATTTTCAAGAAACTCCACCTTTTTTCCCGCCCCCGGGGCCTCCGGCCCGTCCTGGGCGAACAATCCGTAAAGATCCTCCCCCCGGCGCTCCAGAAGCCGATAGGGGCTGTCCGTTTTTTCCCCGGCGTTGAGGAAGACTCCGGCCTGCCGGGCGATTTTCAGCGCCTCTCCGCCCCGGCGGTTCAGGGCCAGCACCCGGACATAGGGGGCGGGGGCCGCCAGATCCGCCTCCGTCAGCCCCAGGGCGGCGCAGAGGACCATCCGCTGGAGCCGGGTCCGGGGGTAGCGCTTGGACTTGACGGCGGCAAAAATGGCCTCTAAGCCTGCTTCCCGCCGGGCCGCCTTCCAGAGCTTCCGCCACAATCCCTCGGAGCCGTAGGGCAGGGTCTCAAAATCTTCCTCCTCCATGGCCCGCAGGCGGGCCAGTATCGCCCGTTCCCCGGCGGCCAGGGTGTGGACCGAAGCGCCGGCAAACAAGGGCCGGGCCGGTTCCGGAATATACTCCAGGAAGGGCTTTCCCCCCTCGATCTGAGCCCGGAGGGCGGAGGCGGCGGGGTTTTCCCGGTCCGGCAGCCCGTCGGCCACCCCGGCGGGGCGGGGGAGGGGCCAAATTTCCATTTTTGCCCCCTGGGCTAAAATGGCCTTGCAGTATTCCACCGCCAAAATATTGTTGGGCTTGGAGGATAGGGCCGGGTCCACCCCCAGCGCCTCCAGGGCCGCCTGCCGGGCGGCGGGGAAGGAGATCCCCCGGTCCAGATTTTCCCGGAGCAGGGGCGGAAAATCGGCACATAGCAGCGCCTCCGCCGCCCGCCAAAGCCCCGCTGGGTCCGGGTCCTCCGCGCCGAAGGACAGGGCGCCGCAGAAGGGGGCGAGAATGGCCACCCCCCTGGCGGCGAAGCCCTCCGCCGAGGACAAGGACGCCGTCACCGGCAGCTCCAGCACCAGGTCCGCCCCGGAGAGGATCGCCCCCTGGGCCCGGAGGTCCTTGGGAAAAACAGCCGGGGCGCCCCGCTGGACATAGTCCCCGCTCATCAGGCAGACGATGGCCCCGTCGGCCCCCATCCGGGCCCGGAGGGCGGAAAGCTGCCGCCGGTGCCCCAGGTGGAGGGGGTTGTATTCGCAAATAATGCCCGCGATCCGCAAAAAAGTCTCCGCCTTTCTGAAAAAAGCCTTGCGAAATAGATGTAAATAAGGTAAAATACTTATAGCTATGATACCACAGATTTCCCCAAATGGAAAATACTTTTTTAGGAGGACTTTTGCAAAATGAATGTTCTGGTTATCAACGCGGGAAGCTCTTCCCTCAAATATCAGCTCATGGACCCGGAGACGGGGGCTGTGTCCGCCAAGGGCCTGTGTGAGCGCATCGGCATCGATGGCCGCCTGACCCACAAGGTGGGGGACCGGAAGGTGGAGATGGACATTCCCATGCCCACCCATTCCGAGGCCATCACCGCCGTGCTGGACATCCTGGTGGATAAGGAAAACGGCGTCATCGCCTCCACCGACGAGATCGACGCCGTGGGTCACCGGGTGCTCCATGGCGGCATGAAGTTCAGCGACTCCTGCATCATCGACGACAAGTGCATCAAGGCCATCGAGGACTGCATCCCCCTGGGACCCCTGCACAACCCTGCCAACCTGATGGGCATCCGGGCCTGCCAGGCCGTCATGCCCGGCAAGCCTCAGGTGGCCGTGTTCGACACCGCTTTCCACATGACCATGCCCCCCAAGGCCTACCGGTACGCCATCCCCAAGACCTACTATGAAAACGACGATATCCGCCGCTACGGCTTCCACGGAACCTCCCACAAGTACGTCACCCGCCGGGCCATTGCCCTGACGGGCCGGCAGGATATCAAGCTGATCAACTGCCACCTGGGCAACGGCTCCTCCCTGTCCGCGGTGAAGGATGGCAAGTGCCAGGACACCTCCATGGGCCTGTCCCCTCTGGCGGGCGTCTGCATGGGCACCCGCTCCGGCGATATCGACGCCTGCGTGGTCCAGTTCATCATGAACAAGTATGGCATGACCGCCGACGAGTGCCTGAATATGCTCAATAAGAAGTCCGGCGTCTTGGCCCTGTCCGGGGTGTCCTCCGACTTCCGGGATATCGAGGACGCCGCCGCCAAGGGCAATACCGACGCCGCCCTGGCTCTGGAGAAGTTTGCCTACGAGGTCCGCAAGTACGTCGGCGCTTACGCCGCCGCCCTGGGCGGATGCGACTGCCTGGTGTTCACCGCCGGCGTGGGCGAGAACTCCGCCTCCATGCGGGCCCGGATCTGCGAGGGCCTGGAGTACATGGGCGTGAAGCTGGACCCGGAGCGGAACAACGTCCGGGGCAAGGAGGCCCTGATCTCCGCCGACGATTCCAAGGTCCAGGTCTGGGTCATCCCCACCAACGAGGAGTTGATGATCGCCCAGGACACCGCAGAACTGGTCGGAAAAATGTAAATCCCGTCAAAAAAGGCCGCCGGTCACCCGGCGGCCTTTCCTTATATTTATCGCAGGGCAGCCAGCTGGGCGTACACCCAGTCCGGGTCCACCCCCTTGCCGCTGATTCTCACCAGCACGTCCCCAAACCGGACGCAGAAGGAGTTGATTCGCCAGCCATCCACATCCCCGGCGTCCTCCACCTGGTAGGCCCGGGCCCAGACGGCTTCCCGGGTCAGCTCCCCGATGTCGAAAACCGGGTCATTTACGATCTCCCACAGCGCCTCCGGCACCGTCTCCGCCCTGGGGATGGGGTAGAGGGCCAGATCATAGTTTTCCCGCTGGGAAACGCTTGTCAGCCGCTTCCCGTCCTCCGGCTGGAAGTACCGGACCTCCCACCGCAGCTCCGCCATGCCCTGGGTGAACAGGCCCCGCAGGAAGTCGTATTGGAGGCTCTGATACCGCCGAAGCTCCTCCGCCGTGAATTCCGCGGGAATCTCTTCCGGCAGATACGCCCCGAAATCCGCCTCCGCTCGGGCCTCCTCCCAGGTCAGCTTCCGGTCCACCGGGATCATCTGGGGCCGGATCGTGGTCAGATCCGGCTCACAGGTGGTGAAGCGGGCCACCAGCGTCTCAAAATCCGCCTGTCCCGCCTCCGTCAGGGCGTCGGCGGTAAAGAGGAAGTAGGTTTCCCCAATTTTCGCTTCCCCCTCCAAATACAGGACCTGTTCCCCTTGATAGCGGCTCAGGGTAATGGTCACCCCGTTGCACAGGCTCACCGCTGGGTCCGTGTCCAGGATACAGCACCGGGGAATGGGCCCAGTGCTCATGGTCACGGTCAGCTCCGACCCGTCCTGGGCCTGGGCATAGAGGCTGGTCAGAAACGCCTCCCCCTCCGGGGTAAACCCGGCGGTGCCGGTGAAAACCATCCATTCCTCCAGCGCTTCCGGCAGAAGGCCGTTAATGGCCTCCGCCGTCAGGGGCTCAAAAAACGTCCCCTCCCGGTAGGCAAGATCCTGGGTCAGCAGCTCTCTGCTGGGATTGTACACCGGCTCCCAGTCCGGCGCCGCCGGTACGGCGGGTGCCGTCTGCGCCGGCGTGGAACCGGCGTGCTGAGACGGCGCCGTGGAGTAGTCCACCACCGTCTCGCCGGGTTCGGGTTCGTCGTGGGGAAGGGCCTTGGGCAGCGCCGCCCCGACGATGGCCAGCAGCCCCAGGCAGGCCGCCAGAGCGCCCCATTTAACCCAGGGAGTCTTGCGCCGGACTTCCTCCGCCTCGGCCAAATATTTAGGGTCCGCCAGCTCCATCTTTTCCAATAATTCTTCGCCTCTCATAGCGTGTAACCCTCCTTGATGAGATATTCCCGCAGCTTATTCCGGCTGCGAAACAGCGAGGTCTTGACCTTGCTTTCGGTCAGCCCCAAGCGCCGGGAGATGTCTGCTATGGAGTCCAGGAAGAAGTAGCGCCGCAGGAAAATTTTCCGGGCCTCCGGCTTTAATTCCCCCAGAAAGCCGTTGATTGCCCGTTTCAGCTCTCCCTCCGCCAGGCGGCACTCCAGATCGTCCGGCGCGGGGATGGACTGCTCCATCTCGGCGCTGAGGGCGCGGAGCTTCCCGCTCCTTTTGAGCCGTCCCGCCTCCCGGCACCGGTTCAGGGCGATGTGCCGGGTGATCCGGGCCAAAAAGGCGTACAG
>CANRQC010000124.1 GCA_947632695.1 uncultured Oscillospiraceae bacterium
GACAGCAGGGCGTTGGCCTCCAGTGCCAGCGCCGGCTTCTTTTCCACAAATACCCGATAGACCATTCGTTACCTCCCCGCTTTCAGCGCCCGGGCGCCAATGTCCCGGCGGCAGAAGGCGTTTTCAAAATAGATGGTGTCCGCCAGGGCGTAGGCGCTTTCGATGGCCCCCTCCAAGGTGTCCCCCAGAGCGGTGACGCCCAGGACCCGGCCGCCGTTTGTCACCAGGCGGCCATCCTTTTTCACGGCGCCCGCGATAAACACATGCTTTTCCGCTTCCGCCGGGATCTCCAGGGGGAAGCCCTTTTCATAGTGCTTGGGATAGCCCTTGGAGGCCAGGATCACGCAGCAGGCATATTGGTCGGAGAATTTGACCTCCGTCTCCGCCAGGCGGCCATAGGTGGTGGCAAGCATGACGGTGAGCAGGTCGCTTTCCAGCAGGGGCAGCACCACCTGGGTCTCCGGGTCGCCGAAGCGGCAGTTGTACTCAATGACCTTGGGCCCGTCGGGGGTGATCATCAGCCCAAAGTACAGGCAGCCCCGGAAGGTCCGGCCCTCGGCGTTCATGGCCTGGATGGTGGGCAGGAAGATCTCCTTCATGCACCGCTCCGCAACTTGAGGGGTGTAGTAGGGATTGGGGGCCACGGTGCCCATGCCCCCGGTGTTGGGTCCCTGATCGCCATCCAGGGCCCGCTTGTGGTCCATGGAGGAGATCATGGGCTTGACGGTCTTGCCGTCGGTAAAGGCCAGGACGGACACCTCCGGCCCGGTGAGAAATTCCTCGATGACGATGTGCTCCCCGCTCTTGCCGAAGACCTTGTCCGCCATCATGGAACGGACAGCCTCCTCCGCCTCCTGCCGGGTCTGGGCGATGATCACGCCCTTGCCCAGGGCCAGGCCGTCGGCCTTCACCACCGTGGGCAGCGGCGCGGTGCGGACATAGGCCAGGGCGGATTCCAGATCGGAGAAGGTCTCATAACGGGCGGTGGGGATGCCGTATTTTTTCATCAGCTCTTTGGCAAAGACCTTGCTGCCCTCGATGATGGCGGCATTGGCCCGGGGCCCGAAGCAGGGGATCCCCTGGGCCTCCAAAGCGTCCACCGCCCCCAGCACCAGCGGATCGTCCGGGGCCACCACGGCGTAGTCGACCTTGGTTTTCACGGCAAACTCCACAATGGCGGGGATGTCCTTGGCGCCGATGTTCACGCAGACGGCGTCCTTTTCCATGCCGGCATTGCCGGGCAGGACGTAAATTTCCTCCACCTGGGGATTTTTCTTCAAGCTCTTGACGATGGCGTGCTCCCGGCCGCCGCCGCCCACAACCAGCAGCTTCATGGCGCCCTCCTTAGTGGTGGAACAGCCGCATGCCGGTAAAGGCCATGACGACCCCGTTCCGGTTGCAGCAGTCGATGACCAGATCATCTCGGATGGAGCCGCCGGGCTGGGCGATGTAGCGCACGCCGCTGCGGCAGGCCCGCTGCACATTGTCCGGGAAGGGGAAGAAGGCGTCGGAGGCCAGGGAAACATCCCGGAAGCCCGCCAGCCAGGCCCGCTTTTCCTCCTCCGTCAGAGGCTCAGGACGATGGGTAAAGTATTTGGGCCAGTTTTCTTCGGCGCAGACGTCCTCCTCGTTGCCGTTGATATAGCCGTCCACCAGATTGTCCCGCTCCGGGCGGCTGATAGTGGGCAGGTACGGCAGGTCCAGGACCTTGGGATGCTGGCGCAGCAAGAAGGTGTCCGCCTTGTTCCCCGCCAGGCGGGTGCAGTGGATCCGGGACTGCTGCCCCGCCCCCACGCCGATGGCCTGTCCGTTGAAGGCATAGGCCACGGAGTTGGACTGGGTGTATTTCAGAGTGATCAGGGCGATGAGCAGGTCCCGGACGGCGGTGGCGGGCAGCTCTTTCTTCTCGGTGACGATGTTTTCCAGCAGGCCCTTGTGAATTTTGAAGTTGTTCCGGCCCTGTTGGAAGGTGACGCCATAGACCTGCTTGCGCTCGATGGGATCGGGGACGTAGTTCGGGTCGATCTGAACGATGTTGTAGTTGCCCTTCCGCTTGGTCTTTAAAATCTCCAGGGCCTCCGGGGTGTACCCAGGAGCGATAACGCCGTCGGACACCTCCCGCTGAAGGACCTTGGCGGTGGCGGCGTCGCACACGTCGGACAGGGCCGCCCAGTCGCCGAAGGAGCTGAGCCGGTCGGTGCCCCGGGCCATGGCGTAAGCCCGGGCCAGTGGGCTGCCGTCCAGCTCCGGCAGGTCGTCCACAAAGCAGGCCCGCTTTAGAGGCAAGGGCATTTGCAGCCCCACGGCGGCGGAGGTGGGCGAGACGTGCTTAAAGGACGCGGCGGCGGGCCGGTCCAGGCCAAGATCCAGCATGGCCTCCCGCAGCTCCTTCACCAGCTGGTAGCTGTTGAAGGCGTCCAGGAAGTTGATATAGCCCGGACGGCCGGAGAGGACCTGGATGGGCAGCTCTTCCCCGTTTTCCATATAGATTTTCGCGGGTTTTTGATTGGGGTTGCATCCATATTTAAGCTCTAATTCTGTCATTATTTTGCATCCTCCTTACCGGTTTTTGTTCACCATGCGGTTTTGGGCCTCCATGGTCTTGGGGTCGAGATACCGAACGTACAGGGAAATGCGATTGTTTTCATCCAGGGCGTCCCAAATCTGGCGGGTAAATTCGTCGATATCCTCCGGGACGGCCACCCGCTCCGGCTCCCCCTGGAAGGTGGGGATGGGATTTCCGTCTTGGACGTAGGTGTGGAGAAAATGGCCCAGGCCCGGCAGGGCGGCGTAGGAATAGGTGAATCGGTTGCAGGCGGTGCCCGCCGGGTCGGCGCTCTTGAGAATGCTCATTTCGTAGGTGAATTCCCCGTTTTCAAAGGTCAGCATCCCGCTGATCCGGGGCGTAAAATTGGGGGCATCCGGCTCAAACCGCCGGCTTTTCAGCGCCTTATAAAAGCACTTTCCCGCCTGGAGGGCCTGATAGATGGTGTCCGTCTGGTCGCCGTTGGTGACGATGAGCTTGTTTTCATACTGCCGGATGGCGGCGTAGATGATGAGGCTGGGATCTTCCACCTTGCTGGGGTCAAAGGGCTCGGTGAACACCGCCCCGTCCCGCTCGGCAAAAATACGGTTCCGGCTGTTGGCGCTGCGGCCCATGATGAAATAGGCGGCGCAGGCCCGCCCGCTGGGCGTCTTCCCAATGAGAATGCCCCGGCCGGGGTAGGTATTTCCCGCCAGCCGCTCCTGAATGGTCTCGATGCCGTAAATATTCATGCTTCGTTCCTTTCTGTCAGCTTTTGACACACCATTTCCACCGCGGCGGGGAGAATTTTCCACTCCGCCAGCCGCATCACCCGTTTTTGCAGCGTCTCCGGGGTGTCGTTCTCCCGGACGGACACCGCCTTTTGCATGAGAATTTCGCCCCCGTCGGGGATCTCGTTGACATAGTGGACCGTGGCGCCGGTGACCTTGACGCCCCTTTTCAGCGCCTCCTCATGGACCCGCAGCCCGTAGTACCCCGCCCCGCAGAAAGACGGGATCAAAGAGGGATGGATGTTCACGATCCGCTTGGGATACCGGCTTGTAAAATCCTCGCTCAAAATCGCCAGGAACCCGGCCAGAACCACCAGATCGATCCCATTTTCCTCCAGGGCCCCGCGGATCGCCGCCTCAAAGGCCTCCTGGCTCCCCAGCTCCTTTTTTACGATGGTCCGGGTGGGGATTCCCGCCTTTTTCGCCCGCTCAAGGGCATAAGCCCCGGCCTTATTGGAAATGACCAGCTGAATCTCGCCGCTGTGGAGGGTCCCCCGGTTCTGAGCGCCGATCAGCGCCTGCAAATTGGTGCCGCCGCCGGAGACCAGCACGGCAATCCGGGCTTTTTTCTCGCTCATGGCCGCCCTCCTACACCAGGATCAGCTTGTCCTGGGAGGGCACGATGACGCCCATCGTATAGGCGTCCACGCCGGCCTGCCGGAGAATGGACAGAGCCTGCTCCTGGTCTTCCTTGGCCACCACGACGCTCATGCCCACGCCCATATTGAAGGTGTTGAACATCTCCCGCTGGGGGATGTTCCCCCGTTTCGCGATCAAGTCAAAAATGGGCGGGGTGCGGACGGCGCTTTTTTCGATCTGGGCGCCCAGGCCGTCGGGAATGCTTCTGGGAATGTTCTCATAGAAGCCGCCGCCGGTGATGTGGGAAATCCCCTTCACCCGGACCTGCTCCAGCAGGGAAAGCACCGGCTTGACGTAGATTTTAGTGGGAGCCAGCAGTGTTTCTCCCAGGGACTTGCCGCCTAGTTCCGGGACCGAGGCGTTCAGATCCGCCCGCTCCACGTCCAGGACCTTCCGCACCAGGGAGAAGCCGTTGGAGTGGACCCCGGAGGACGGCAGAGCCAGGACCACGTCCCCGGCTTCCATTTTGGTGTTGTCGATGATCTTCTCTTTGTCCACGACGCCCACGGCGAAGCCGGCCAGGTCGTACTCCTCCTCGGGCATCAGGCCCGGATGCTCCGCCGTCTCCCCGCCGATGAGGGCGCAGCCGGACTGGACGCAGCCCTCGGCCACGCCGCCGACAATGGCGGCGATCTTCTCCGGGAAATTCCGCCCGCAGGCGATGTAGTCCAGGAAGAACAAGGGCTTTGCTCCGCAGCAGATGATGTCGTTGACGCACATGGCCACGCAGTCGACGCCCACGGTGTCATGCTTGTTAAGCAAAAAGGCCAGCTTCAGCTTGGTGCCCACCCCGTCGGTGCCGCTGACCAGCACCGGCTGCTTCATCCCGGCGGGCGGCTCAAACAGGCCCCCAAAGCCCCCCACGTCGGAGCAGACTCCCGGGGTCATGGTCCGGGCAATGTGGGATTTCATCAGCTCCACGGCTTTGTAGCCGGCGGTGATGTCCACCCCGGCGGCGGCGTAGCTCTCCGATCTCGATTGCAGGTTCATAGACTACTCCTTTCCGTCCCAGCAGTAGGTACACAGCTTGCATTTGTCCAGCCCGATGGCCTCCACGATGCCGTCCAGGGTCTGAAATTCCAAGGACGCAAAGTGGAATTTGTCGCAAATGGCCTGGCGCAGCTTCTTGCCCCGCTCCGTCCGGCCGTCTGCGTACTCCTCGATATGATTCAGGCCTTCCTCCCCTTCCAGCTCCACCATCACCCGGCGGGCGATGAGCTCCATGTCGCTGGTGGCCCGGGAGAAGTTCAGGTATTTGCACCCATACATGATGGGCGGGCAGGCGGAGCGCATATGCACCGCCTTGGCGCCGTTGGCGTAGAGGAAATCCACCGTCTCCTTGAGCTGGGTGCCCCGGACGATGGAATCGTCCACGAACAGCAGCTCCTTGTCCTGGATCAGCTCCCGGACCGGGATCTGCTTCATCTTGGCGATCTCGTTCCGCTCGGACTGATGGGCGGGCATAAAGCTCCGGGACCAGGTGGGGGTGTATTTGATAAAGGCCCGGGCGAAGGGGATCCCGCTTTCCTGGGCATAGCCGATGGCGTGGGGCGTGCCGGAATCCGGGACGCCGCCCACATAGTCCACCGGGGGCTCCGCTCCCGTCTCCCGGTCGTTTTGGGCCATGATCTCCCCGTTGCGGTAGCGCATGATCTCCACGTTGACCCCTTCGTAGCAGGAGGTGGGATAGCCGTAGTAGCTCCACAAGAAGGCGCAGATGCGCATCTTGTCCCCCGGGGGCGACAGCTGGGTGATCCCCTCGGGCCGCAGCTCCACGATCTCCCCGGGGCCCAGCTCCCGCTCCTTCTCATAGCCCAGCTTCAGGAAGGCGAAGTCCTCCATGCTC
>CANRQC010000125.1 GCA_947632695.1 uncultured Oscillospiraceae bacterium
TGGCGGCCACCCCGGGATCCGTCACCAACAGCCCCCGGTTTTGGCCCGGGCCGGCGTCTCCCAGGTGCTGCTGGTGACGGATCCCGGGGTGGCCGCCTACGGGCTGACCCGGGAGCTGGAGGCGGCCCTGGCCCAGGCGGAGATCGGCTGCGCCGTCTTTGACCGGACGGTGGCCAATCCCACCACCGCCACCGTGGAGGAGGCGGCGGCGCTGTACCGCTCCGCGGGCTGCGGAGCCATTATCGCCCTGGGCGGCGGGTCCAGCATGGACTGCGGCAAGGCCGTGGGCATCCGCATTGCCAAGCCCCGGAAGCCCCTGGGCAAATGCCAGGGAATTTTGAGGGTGCGGACCCGGCTGCCCCTGCTCATCGCCATCCCCACCACCGCCGGCACCGGCAGCGAGACCACCCTGGCGGCGGTGATCACCGCCGCCCAGACCCGGCACAAATACGCCATCAACGACTTTCCCCTGATCCCCAGGTACGCGGTGCTGGACGCCAAGCTCACCGTCAGCCTGCCCCCGGCCCTGACCGCCTCCACGGGGATGGATGCCCTGACCCACGCCGTGGAGGCCTACATCGGCCGCTCCACCACGGCGGACACCCGCCGGGACGCCATGGAGGCGGTGAAGCGGGTTTTTGCCTATCTTCCCAGGGCCTATGAAAACGGCGGCGACCTGGAGGCCCGGGAGCAGATGCTCCAGGCGGCCTACCTGGCCGGGTGCGCCTTCACCAAGTCCTATGTGGGCTATGTCCACGCCGTGGCCCACTCCCTGGGCGGGGAGTACAACGTGCCCCACGGCTATGCCAACGCGGTACTGCTGGACCAGGTGCTGACGGCCTACGGTCCGGCGGTGTACAAGAAATTGGCGGAGCTGGCCCGGGGCGCGGGGATCGTCCAGGCGGAGGCTGGGGAGGAGGAGGCCGCGAAGGCGCTGATCCAGGCGATTCGGGCCATGAAGCGGCGCTTTTCCATTGGAGATACCATCCCCCAGCTCCGGCGGGAAGACATCCCCAAGCTGGCCGGCTATGCCGCGCGGGAGGCCAACCCCCTCTATCCCGTGCCGGTGCTGATGGATCGGAAGGAGCTGGAGGGGCTATACCTGGGAATTTTGGAGGAATAATATGGAACAGCAAGAGATTTACCGTCTGGTGGAGGCCCAGCGGGCCTGGTTCCGCACCGGCGCGACCCTGGATCTGCGCCGCCGGGAGCAGGCGTTGGACGCTTTGCGCCGGGCAATTCAGAGCAGAGAGGCAGAGATCAACCAGGCCCTGGAGCAGGACCTGGGGAAGTGCGCCTTTGAAAGCTATTTCAGCGAGACCGGCATGGTCCTCAGCGAGCTGCGCTTTCAGCGGAAGCACCTGCGCCGCTTCGCCAAGCCCCGGACCGTGCCCACGCCCCTGGCCCAGTTTGCCGCCAGGAGCTACCGCCAGCCCTCGCCCTATGGCGTGTGTCTGATTATGAGCCCCTGGAACTACCCCCTGCTTCTGACCTTGGACCCCCTGATCGACGCCCTTGCCGCCGGGAATACCGCCGTCCTCAAGCCCAGCGCCTACGCCCCCCACACCGCCGAGGTGCTGCAAAGGCTCATCGCCGATACCTTCGACCCGGAGTATGTGACGGTGGTCACCGGGGGCCGGGAGGAGAACAAGAGTCTGCTGGAACAGCGTTTTGACTATATTTTCTTCACCGGCAGCCAGGCGGTTGGTAGGGAAGTGATGGCCAAGGCCGCGGCAAACCTGACTCCCGTGACTCTGGAATTGGGGGGCAAGAGCCCCTGTATTGTGGACAAGACCGCTAATCTACCCCTGGCCGCCCGGCGGATCGTCTTCGGAAAGTACCTCAACTGCGGTCAGACCTGCGTGGCCCCGGACTATATTCTCTGCGACGAGGCGATCAAAGACGCCCTGGTGGCGGAGCTGAAAAAGGAAATTCTCCGCCAGTACGGCCCCCGGCCCCTGAAGGACCCGACCTATGGCCGGATCATCAATGAAAAGCACTTTAACCGGCTCCTGGGCCTGTTGGACCCGGAAAAGACCGTCCACGGCGGAGAGACAGATCCGGATACCTGCCGGATCGCCCCCACGGTGCTGACCGGGGTGGACTGGTCCCATCCGTCCATGGGTCAGGAGATCTTCGGCCCCATTTTGCCGGTGCTGACCTACCGAGATTTGGAGGAGGCCATCGCCCAGATCCAGGCCCGGCCCCACCCCCTGGCGCTGTACTATTTTACCGGCGACGCCGCCCAGGCCCGGGAGGTCATGGCCCGGTGCGGCTTCGGCGGGGGCTGTATCAACGATGTGGTGATCCACCTGGCCACCACCCAGATGCCCTTCGGCGGCTTCGGGGAGAGCGGCATGGGGTGCTATCATGGCAAGGCGGGCTTTGAGGCCTTCACCCATTTCAAGAGCATTGTGGATAAGAAAACCTGGCTGGACCTGCCCATGCGCTACCGGCCCTACAAAAAAATGAATGGCAAGCTGATCCGCTTCTTTCTGCGGTAGCTTCCGCCCCGGCAAACTGCACAGGGGATTCCCTGGCAGCCGGGGGAGATTTGCGGCGAAATGCCGTTTTTACGAAAAAATGTTGCAATCGCAACGAAGAGATGGTATACTATCTCCATCCCATTTTCTACCAAAGGAGAGCTGTCCATGATTTCAAGGGAAATTTGCCAGCGCGTTTTGCGGGAAGCGGTCTCCACCGGCGGGGACTATGCCGAGCTTTTCGCGGAAAACACCGTCAATCACAATATTCGCATGATCGCCGGAAAAGTGGATTCTATTCAGGACGGGGTGATCGCCGGGGCCTCCGTCCGGGTGTACAAGGGACTGCGGAGCGTCATGGCCTCCACCGTGGACACCAGCGAGTCCGGCCTGCTCCGCTGCGCCCGGCAGGCGGCGGAGGCCCTGGGCCAGGGCACGGCCGCCCTGGAGATCGTCCTCCGGGAGCGGACATTCGGGGACATCCATCCGGTCAAAATCGTGCCCTCCTCGGCCACCAATCGGGAGAAGATCGACGTGCTGAAGGCCGGCTACTTTGCCGCCCAGGAGTATTCCTCCGACGTCAAGCAGGTCACGGGCACGCTGCTGGATGTGGATCACCGGATCCTCATCGCCAGCACCGAGGGCTTTACCGCCCAGGACCGGCAGATCCGTACCCGGATCGCGATCACCGCCGTGGCGGACCAGGGCAAGGGCGCCCAGACCGGCTCCTGCGCTCCCGGACGGCGGATGGGCATGGAGATGTTCGAGTTTATTGACCCCATTGCCGTGGGCAAGACCGCGGCCCAGCAGGCCGTCACCATGGCCGGGGCGGGGTACTGCCCGGCGGGGGTCATGCCGGTGGCCATTGAGAACGGCTTCGGCGGCGTGATCTTCCACGAGGCCTGCGGCCACTCCCTGGAGGCCTCCTCCGTGGCCTTTGGCCTCTCCCAATTCTCCGGGAAGCTGGGCCAGAAGATCGCCAACGAGAAGGTCACCGCCATCGACGACGGTACCATCCCCGGGGCCTGGGGCTCCATCAACATCGACGACGAGGGCACGCCGGCCCAAAAGAACGTCCTCATTGAAAAGGGCGTCCTGAAAACCTATATGATCGACAAGTTCAACGGCCGCCGGATGGGCCTGGCCTCTACCGGCAGCTCCCGCCGCCAGAGCTACAGCTATACCCCCACCTCCCGGATGACCAACACCTATATCGCCGCCGGGGAGGACAAAAACGAGGATATTATTTCCTCCATCGAGTTTGGCCTGTACGCCAAGAGCATGGGCGGCGGCTCCGTGAACCCCGCCACCGGCGAGTTCAACTTTGCCGTCAACGAGGGCTACCTGATCCGCCACGGCAAGATCTGCGAGCCGGTCCGGGGCGCCAGCCTGGTGGGCAAGGGCTCCGACGTGATCCAGAATATCGACATGGTGGGCACGGATATGGACATGGCCCAGGGTATGTGCGGCGCGTCCAGCGGCTCCATCCCCACCAACGTGGGCCAGCCCCTGATCCGGGTGAAGGCCATCACCGTAGGCGGCAGATAAGGAGGAATCGCCATGACGTACCATGAATTTCAACAAATCGCTGTGGACCAGGCCCAGGCCAAGGGCCTGACCGAGTACGAGCTGTACTACCGGGCCTCGGAGAGCACTTCCGTGGGCACCTTCCAGCGAGAGATCAACGAGTTTTCCTCTTCCAATGATGGCGGCGTCTGCTTCCGCTGCATCGTGGACGGAAAAATGGGCTACGCCTCCACCGAGGCACTCAGCGGCGAGGAGGCTGCTTCCCTGGTGGAGCGGGCCGTGGAAAACGCCCGGAGCCTGGAATCCGAGGAGCCGGTGTTCCTCTGCGCGGGGGGCAAAGAGTATGCCCAGGTGAAAGCGCCGGAGTACCCCCTGCCGGAGACGGAGGAGATGGTCGCCACCGCCCTGGCCGTGGTGGACAAGCTCTACGCCGCCAATGAAAAAGTCATCGACGGCAGCTCCGCCGAGGTCTACAGGGAGAAAATGACCATTGCCATCCGCAATTCCAAGGGTCTGGACCTGACCTACTCCCATTCCGGCGCCGGCATCGCCGCCGTAGCGGTGGTGAAGGAGAACGGGGAAATGTCCGACGCCTTTGACATGAAGCACGGGCAGCTTTCTACCATCAACACCGACGAAATGGTTGCCAAGGCTGTGTCCGACGCCATCGACGAGTTGGGCGGCGAGCCCGCCCCCACCGGGACCTACCCCGTGGTCTTCGCTCCCCAGGCCATGGGGAATCTGCTGGCGGCCTTTTCCTCCATCTTCTCCTCTGAGAGCGCTCTGCGGGGCCTGACCCGGATGAAGGATCAGGAGGGCCAGGCGGTGGCCGCCCCCATGGTGACTCTGGTGGACGACCCGTTCTACCCGGACAGCGCCATGCCCATGCCCTTCGACGCCGAGGGCTGTCCCACCCGCACCAAAAATATCATTGAAAAGGGCGTGCTGAAGACCCTGCTCTACAATCTGAAGACCGCCCACCAGGCGGGGAAGGAGACAACCGGCAACGCCTTCAAGGGCGGCTATGCCGCCTCCGTGGACATCCGGCCCTTCACCATGTACCTGGCCCCCGGAGACCTGACCGAGGAGCAGCTGCTGGAAAAGGCGGGCACCGGGGTGTATATCAACTCTCTGGGTGGCCTCCACGCCGGCGCCAACGCCGTGTCCGGGGACTTCTCCCTGCAAAGCGCGGGCTTTTTGATCGAGGACGGGAAGAAGACCAGCCATGTCAGGAATTTCACCGTGGCGGGGAATTTCTATGACCTGCTGAAAAACATCACCGCCCTGTCCGATACGGTCAAGTATCCCAGAGGCATGGGCATGACCGCCTTCTGCGCTCCCGCCGTTCTGGCAGAGGGCCTCACCGTCAGCGGAAAATAAGATCCTTTCTATTAAAAGACGATTCGGCTGGAGAGCGTTTGCTTTCCAGCCGAGTTTTTAAATGTCATGATTCGTCCCTCTGATTTTCAGGGGAACTTGTTCAATCTGCGGAGGTACAAGCCTTGAACGGGGAAGGAGATTGGAGATTTTGCTATATTTTCCGTTGAAAAGTGTAGGGAATTTTGTTATTTTGTCTTGCTTTTCCCCAGATGGTGCTGTATAATAAGGACAGCCATTTGCAATCAATAAGAGGAAGG
>CANRQC010000126.1 GCA_947632695.1 uncultured Oscillospiraceae bacterium
GACCGGTACGGCGAGCCGCCCAAGGGGGTCCTCAATTTGATCGACATTGCCCTGCTCCGGGCAAAGGCCAAGGGCCTGGGCATCCGGGACATCCGGCAGAAGGCCGGGGATCTGCTGTTCACCCTGGGGCAGCTGGATTTCCAGGCGGTCAGCGCCCTGTGCGCCACGCCGGAATACAAAAACCGGGTGCAGCTGCTGGCAAACAGCAAGGTGCCGGTGCTGCGGCTCCGGCTGGCCAGCGGAGTGGACAGTCTGAAGCAGGCCAAGGCCTTTCTGGGAAAATACGCGAACGTGGTCCCCGGAAATTAACAATTTGTTACAATTTGTCCCGTGCCATTGAATTTACGGAAAACTGTGATACAATAATACCACAGAAAAGAGGAGTTCTTGCTTCACAGAGGAGGAAAGGAAATGGCTCGTAAGAAAAATTACCGGGGCAAGCATCAGGCCGCCCGGCAGGAGCCGCCCGTCAATGAGGTGCTGGTCGGCGTACTGGCCGCCGTTTTACTGGCGGCGGTGCTGGCCGCCCTGTTCCTGCTGATTACCAAGCCCTGGGAAAGCGGCGGGACCATCTACCAGGGCGTCTTCGCCGCCGGGGTGGATTTGGGCGGCATGACCCAGAAGGAGGCGGAGGACGCCCTGCGCAGAACCGCCGCCGACACCTACAGCCGGCAGGCCATGGTGGTTCGGGTGGGCGAAAAGAGCATCGAGCTGAACCCCGAAAGCACCCACATCCAGCTGGACGCCGCCGCCGTGGCCCGGGAGGCCTATGAATATGGCCGCCGGGGCACTCAGCAGGAGCAGGAACAAGCCCAGGAGCAGGCCCGGACCGACGGCTATACGGTGGACGTGACAAACCGCCTCAATCTGGATATGGACGCCATCAGTCGGGCGGTGAGTATGCTGGGCGCGGAATTTCAGACCGGCACCGAGTGGCACCTGGAGGGGGAGCAGCCCAGCCTGGCGATGGATCAGCCCAACGCCGAAAGCCAGACCCTGGTAATCACCCTGGGCACCGAATTCAGCTTGGACGCCGACGCCCTGACCCGGCAGATCCTGGAGGCCTACAATGAGAATCGGTTCCTGGTGGAGATCCCCCAGGAGCAAATGGGCATGGCGTCGGTGGATCTGGACGCCATCTATGAGAGCTGTTACGTGGCCCCGGTGGACGCCGAGATCGACGAGAAGACCTACACCGTTCTGTCCCCGGGAAGCTACGGCTACGGCTTTGACCTGGAGAACGCCCGGGCCCAGCTCAGCGCCGCCCAGCCCGGCGACGTGCTGCGGATCCCCCTGGAGCGGATCGAGCCCGCGGTCACCGCGGCCACCGTCACAAACCAGTTCCGGGACATTTTGGCCTCCTACTCCTCCCCCTACGACCCCAGCGACACGGACCGGACCCAGAACCTCCGCCTGGCCTGCCAGGCCATCAACGGCCTGGTGATGCAGCCCGGGGACGTGTTTTCCTACAACGACACCCTGGGCCAGCGCACCGAGGAGAAGGGCTACCGCCCCGGGGACGCCTATGTGTCCGGCGAGACGGTGAAGACCATCGGCGGCGGCATTTGCCAGGTGTCCTCCACACTGTACTACTGCGCCATGGTGGCGGATCTGGAGATCGTGGAGCGGGACTGCCATATGTTCGCGCCCACCTATGTCCCCCTGGGCATGGACGCCACCATCAACTGGGAGACCATCGATTTCAAATTCCGCAACTCCACGAGCTATCCCCTCCGTATCGAGGCCAGTCTGGAACCGGATCAGGTCACTGTCCAGCTCCTGGGCATCGACGACAAGGACTACTATGTGAAGCTGGAATATGAGATCCTGGAGACCATCGACTATGCCACCGTGTATCAGGAGATGGAGTTCGGCAACGAAGGCCACTATGTGGACGGCGACGTGATCGTCACCCCCTATACCGGCTACGAGGTCCAGACCTACCGGTGCAAATATGACCGGGATACCGACGCCCTGATCTCCCGGGAGGAGGAGGCATACTCCCGCTACGACCCCCGGGACGAGGTCATCTGCAAGATCATCATGAGCATCCCCGACGATCTGCTCACCGGCGGCGGCGTAGGCGCCGGCGGCAGCGGTTAACAAAAAAAGACCGGCTTCGGGCATTTGCCCGGAGCCGGCGTTTTTTAATTGGATGGGAGGGGGCTTACCTCTAAGTGGTAGTCAATGTCCCCCGCCGCGGACTGCTCGATCTCGATGTGGTAGGCCAGGTCAATGGTACCCCCCTTTTCGCTGAGTTGGTAGGTCACCTCTGTGGCGGTGACCGTGACCATCAAGGCGCCAAACTCCATTTGGTACAGGGAATCGTGGCTCATGCCCTTGCGGAACACCATCTGGGAGCACAGCGGCCCCTTCCGGGTCAGGGTGATCTGCTCCGGCTCGGCGGTGAAGGTGGTGGTCACGCCCTCCAACCCGGTCAGGTCGCTCTCCTCATAGCTGAGGAGCCATCCCTGCTCCCAGGGGGTTAAGGTGCCCTCGGTGACCAGCTCCACCGTCTCCGGGTCCTGGCCGGCGTAGGACTGGCGGCCTCGGATGGACAGCAGCACCGGAATATTCATCGTCTGACCTCCCGGGCCAGCCGCAGCAGCTCGTCGATGAGCTGGCCGTAGGGGATGCCGCTGGCGGCAAAGAGCTTGGGGTACATGGAGATGGAGGTAAAGCCCGGCAGGGTGTTGATCTCGTTGAACACCGGGCGGTTGTCCCGATAGGTCACGAAGAAGTCCACCCGGCTCAGGCCCCGGCAGCCGATCACCTGATAAATGCGCACCGCCATGTCCCGGACCCGCTCCGCCACCTCCTCGTCGATCTGGGCGGGAATGTAGGCGGTGGAGGTGTCGGTGATATACTTGGCATTGTAGTCGTAAAACTCCGCGCCGGAGTCGATCTGCCCGCAGATGGAGGCCACCGGGCTTTCGTTGCCCATTACCGCCACCTCGATCTCCCGGCCGTCGATAAATTCCTCCACCAGGATCTTCTCGTCATAGATCCCGGCCTCCAGCAGGGCACGGCGCAGATCCTCCCGGGAGGCGGCTTTGGAGACGCCTACTGAAGAGCCGGTCCCCGCCGGCTTGACGAACATGGGATAGGAAAAACGGGCCTCCAGGCCGTCCAGAACAGGGTCCATCCGGTTGTCCAGGTCGCCCAGGCGCACCAGGCTCCACTTGGCCTGGGGGATGCCGGCGTTGTCCACCACCAGCTTGGTCAGGGTCTTGTCCATGGCCACGGCGGAGGCCGCCACATGGGAGCCCACATAGGGGATCCCGGAGAGCTGAAGCAGGCCCTGCATGGCCCCGTCCTCCCCGTTCTCCCCATGGAGCACCGGGAACACCACGTCGATATGCTCCCGCACCACATTTTCCCCCTCGAAGCTCAGCAGGCCCTGGCCCCGCACCGGAGAAATGGCCGCCCGGCGGTTGCCGGGATAGGTGCGCCACTGGCCCGAGGGCAGCATAGAATAGTCCCGGCCGGTAAACAGCAGCCAGTCCCCCTCCTTGGTGATGCCCACAGGGAAAATATTGTATTTATCCGGGTCCATGTTGTTCAACACCGACTCCGCCGAGCGCAGAGACACCTCGTGCTCCGGACTCATGCCGCCAAACAGGACGCAGACGCTTAATTTTTTCATGGAAGAACCCTCCCGGCGCCCGCGGAAGAAAAAACCGCGGATTTTTCAAAAATCATCTGGAAATACGGAAACAACGTGCTATAATATAGGAAAGGACAGGGCGCGCGCCCAGAAAGGAGGCCCAATATGCAGCTTGAACTGACGCCTAAGGAATTTCGCCGCCTGCTGGATCTGGTGTATATCGGAAACTGGGTCCTGAACTCCACCCGGGGCGACGACCGCTTCAAAGACTATGACGATCTGGAGAGCAAGCTCTTCGGCCTGTGCCGCAGCGTGGGCATGGGCGCTCTGGTGGAGCGGTGGCAGGGGGAAAACGTCCCCTCCCAGGCCTACACCGAGGGCGGCATCCACGAGGCCATTGCCTACTACGAGGACAACGTGTTCTATGAGATCCTGGCGGAGGAGCTTTCCCGCCGGGACATGGATTACGCGGAAATCACCGACGAAAACTATGAGGAGATCGTCTCCCGTATGGACCGGTATATGGATGAGTTCCAGCTCAGCGGCGTGGACCATCTGGTTCTGGAAGACGAATAGAGCCCGGTCGATCCCAGCCCCGCCAATTTGGCGGGGCGTTTTTTATCTATCGCAGAAGCGCCTCGCCCGCTCGGTAGATGTCCCCGGCGCCCACCGTGAGGATCACGTCCCCCGGCTGGGCCAGCTCCCGCAGGCAGGCGGTGACCTCCGGCAGGGTCTCGCAGTATACCGAGCCGGGGATCTGCTGCTGCAGGTCCATGGAGGACACCCCAATGGTATTCTGCTCCCGGGCGGCGTAGATCTCCGCCAAAATCAGCTGATCCGCCTTTTTCAGCTCCCGGACAAAATCATCGAACATGGCCCGGGTGCGGGAGTATGTATGGGGCTGGAAGGCCAGGATGATCCGCTTATAGCCCAGGGAGCGCACCGCCTCCATGGTCGCCGCCAGTTCGTCGGGATGGTGGGCGTAGTCATCGTACACGTCCGCCCCGTTGAAGTGGCCCTTAAATTCCAGCCGCCGTCCGGCGCCCCGAAATTCCGCCAGTCCGGCGGTCACCGCTTCACCGGGGATCCCCAGCATCCAGGCGGCGCCCGCCGCCGCCAGCGCGTTCTTGGCGTTGTGCTGCCCCAGGACCCCCAGGGAAAGGTGGCAGTACTTTTCCCCGTCGCAGATCACGTCGAAATGCCGCCAGTCGGGGCTCATGTTCGCCGTGTGGATCCGGTTCCGCTCCCCCAGGCCGAAGGTCACATAGGACAGACCCTCCAGCGCCTGGGCGACATGGGGATCGTCCCCATTGGCAAGCACGCCTGCGGTGGCAAGCTGGGCAAACTGCCGGAAGGACTTCTGAATGTCCTTCAGATCCTTAAAATAGTCCAGGTGGTCCTCCTCGATATTCAGGATCACGCTGATGGTGGGGGAGAAGTTCAAAAAGGAGTCGCAGTATTCGCAGCTCTCCAAAATAATAGTGTCCCCCTTGCCAACCCGGTGCCCGGCGTGGAGCAGGGGCAGGTAGCCGCCGATCATCACCGTGGGGTCAGCGTGGGCGGCCATGAGAATATGGGTCACCATGGAGGTGGTGGTGGTCTTGCCGTGGGTGCCGGCAATGCACACCGCGTTTTTATAGGCCCGCATGATCACGCCCCAGGCCTGGGCCCGCTCAAACACCGGAATGCCCATCATACGGGCCGCGGCGATCTCGGGATTGTCGTTGTGGGCGGCGGCGGTGCGGATGATGCAGTCCGCTCCCCGGATGTTTTCCGCCTGATGGCCGATGGTCACGGGGATCCCCTGGTCCATCAGCTCCTGGGTGGAGGCGGAGGCAGTCATATCCGATCCTGTGACGTTCAGGCCCATGCCCTTCAGCACCAGCCCCAGAGGCCGCATGGAGACCCCGCCGATGCCCACCAGATGGACGTGGGTGCCGGGAACCAGGTACTTCGCCAAAAGCTGGCCGCGATTGCGAGAAATCAAGAAAATGCCCCCTAA
>CANRQC010000127.1 GCA_947632695.1 uncultured Oscillospiraceae bacterium
CATAGGAGCCGTACCAGTTGGTGAGTACCATGCCCTGGAAGCCCCACTCCTCCCGGAGGACGCCGTTCAGCAGGTCGGGGTTCGCGCCGTTGTACCGGGGACCGATCAGGGTAAAGGAGGACATGACCGCCAGAGGCTTGGTATCGAAGTCGTAGTTCTTCACGCAGATCTCGAAGGGCTTCATGTAGATCTCCCGAAGGGTCTGCTCATTGACCCGGATCTGCTGGGCGGTGCAGCGGTTGATCTCCTGGTCGTTCACCACAAAGTGCTTGATGTAGGCGTACACGCCCTTTTCACCGGCGGCATTGATCTCGGCGGAGGCGATGTACCCGGCCAGCACGCCGTCCTCGGAATAATACTCGAAGTTCCGGCCGTTGAAGGCGGTGCGGTGCATATTCATGGCGGGGCCGTACCAGCCGTAGATGTGGCAGTCGGCGTACTCCTGACCAATAGCGCCGCCCACCTCATAGGCCAGATCCTTGTTCCAGGTCTGGGCAATCAGAGTCTCGGTGGGATAGGGCGTGCCGTACACGTTGGAGTACCAGTCGTTCAGGCCGCCGGTGCCGTCGGAGTCCATGGTGGCCACCTTGTCCACGGATTTGATGGCGACGGTGGCAAAGCCGCCCACCTGCACCAGCTGGCTCATTTCGTCCACGGTGAGCTGGTCCAGCAGCTTGTCCCAGTCGGGATCGTCATAGGGTTTGCCGATCATGTCCGCCAGCTTCAGGCCGTTCTTGGCCCCGGTGGTGGGCATTTCGTCCCCGGCCACATCGTGGTCGGCGGGCACATAGTGGGCCACGGAGTGGGCGTCCAGGAAGGCCCGGTCCTCGTCGGACATGGCAAAATCCGTGGGAGCGGCGGTGGCGATATTGTAGTTGGCGAAGCCATCCGCCCGGCTCAGGAAGGTGATCCCGGCGGTGGAGTAGTCCTCAAAGCGGTTGGTGGCGGCAGTCCGGTCGGAAGCCCGGCCGGCCACGCTGTAATCCACATCGGCAGACACCGTGAAGGTCTCGGAATCCAGCTCGGTGTGGGCGTCGGCCCGGACGGAGACGCGGTACTCGCCCGCCTCCAGGATGTAGCCGCCATTTTCCGTCTTGATGGCGGAGGAGTCATAGGAGGCCATGTCCTCTTTGGGAATGGTGAAGGAAATGGTCTGGGAGGCGCCGGGAGCCAGCTCTTCGGTCTTGGCAAAGTTGATCAGGTTCACCGCGGCCTTCTCAATGCCGCCGTTGTTGTAGGGCGGGGTGAAATAGACCTCTACCACGTCCTTGCCGGCCACGCTGCCGGTGTTGGTGACCACCACGTCGAAGGTGATATTGTCGCCCGCGTCAGAGAAATTGGTGATCTCCTGGGTGAAGGTGGTGTAGCTCAGGCCGTGGCCGAAGGGGTACTGAACCACGCTGTCGTAGTCGAAGTCCATGTTCCCGACCTGCGCCTCGGCGTAGGCGGTCTCATAGAATTTGTAGCCCACATAGATGCCCTCCACATAGTTCACGAAGGACAGTACGCCCTGGAAGCCCGGGTCGGCCTCGGTGTACTGGGCCTGGAGGTCGGCCACATTGTTGAAGGTGAAGTTACCGTAGTTGTTGTAGGCGGGAGTGGCCTTCTGGTCATAGACGTAGGTCTCGATGGACCGGCCGGAGGGGTTCACAGTGCCTTTCAGAATGCGGCCAAGAGCGTTCATGGCGGTGCGGCCGGTGCCGGGGGCCAGCAGGACCGCGCCGATGGAGTCGTAGTCGTTGACGAAGCCCAGCTCCATGGGATTGTTGGCGTTGACCACCAGGATCACCTTGTCAAAGTTGGTGGCCACCAGGTCGATCATGTCGCGCTCGGTGCGGGACAGCTCCAGGTAGCTCTGGCCGTCCTCGAAGTCGTCATAGGCGTCGCTGTTGTTGGTGTAGGAGCAGGCAAAGTAGTTATAGCCGGCGTTGCCGTTGGCAATGGTCTGCTGGGGGTCGTTGTAGGTGCCCTTGATGACCGCGCCCATGTCGGAGGGCAGGTCCTGGCCCTCGCCGCCGGACCGGGCCAGCACGATGATCGCGGTGTCGGAGAACGCCTTGGCGTTGCTCATGAGTTCGTCGGTATAGCGATCCGCCGGGGGTTCGGGCAGGGACCAGTCGGTGTAGTTGACACTGACTACGTTGCCGCCCAGGTTGCGGCTGGGGCTGTATGCGGTGTACATATCGATGATCTCCTGGTTGACCTCGAAGCCGGCGTTTTTCAGGGAGGTGAGGATATCGATGTTGCCCACGTTGCTGGAGGAGCCGGAGCCGGTGCCGCCGTAGATGGGATTGGTGGCGGCCCAGCCGAAGACGTTGATCTTGCCGGTGCCGGACAGGGGCAAAATGCCGTTGTTCTCCATGAGGGTGACGCCCTCGTCGCCCACCTTCTCAATCACGGCTTCGGAGTTGGCAGCGGTCTCGGGGGAAACCGCCCCGTCATAGTTGATGATGGGGGCCAGGTTGTTGTACATGGGGCCGAAGCAGATGAGATTGGCGATGATCACCACTACCAGCACCCAGGCCAGAATGGCGCTCACGGCGGCGATGTGCCGCGCGCCCTTCTTGATCACGAACTGCACCACCACGGCTGCCACAATGGCCAGCACCAAGGCGCCCAGAATGGCATAGATGTAGCCGCTTAGGTTGTGGACGTATTGCGCCACGTCCACGGGAGAGATGCCCATTTCCTCAAAAATAGGCGTCAACAGGTCGATCAATAGATCCAGCATTGTTTTTCCTCCTTTATTTGTTTAGACCTCGGCTCGTCGGGGCATTCCCCTTTCTCGCTGTTACTATACAGCAGAAGAAATCAAATAGCAAATGCTTATTTTCTATTCGATTATATGCTTTATAAGTATATAATATCGCATAAGAAAACCTCCACTGTAGTGGAGGCCTTCCTCTATGATTCGCAAAACGTCTCTTTTACCTTCCTCAGAAACAGCTCCGCCGCCCGGGAAAAGGATTGGTACTTCTTCCACACCAGGCTGGTCTCCAATTCCAGCTTTGGCTCCAAGGGGCGAAAACACAGGGGGCTGTCTCCGGTGGTGTTGATGAGTCCATCCAGAGTCAGCGTGTAGCCCAGCCCCTCCTCGGTCATCAGGGAGGCATTGTAGGCCAGGCTGTAGTAGCCCACCACGTTCACCTCCGCCAGTTCCCGCTCCAACCAGCGAATCAGCTGGCTGTAGGAGGTGCTCTGCCGGGAGAGGATCAGGGGTTCGGACCACAGGTCGGAGTTCCGGATCGTTTCCTTCTCCGCCAGGGGAGAATCCTTTCGCATCAGCACTCCCCACACATCCCGGTGTGGCAGCGGAAGGACTTCATATTTCTCCGGGTTCACCGGCCCCAGCATCAGCCCAAAGTCGGCCAGACCCTTGTCCAGCTGGTCCTCCACATATAGCCCGTCGCCGCTGGACACATGGTGCCGGATCTGGGGGTGCTCCCTGTGGAGCAGGCCGGCGGCCTTGGCCAGCAGGCGCACCGCCTCGGTCTCCCCGGCGGCCACATACACATCCCCGGCGACGTCCTCTCCCACCGAGGCGAACGCCGCCTCGGTCTTGTCGGCCAGCAGCACGATCTCCTCCGCATGGCGGCGCAGGAAGGTCCCCGCCTCGGTGAGAACGATCTTCCGGCTGCGTTTTGCCCGCTCAAACAGCTGGACCCCCAGCTCCTTCTCCAGATCCATCAGTTGCCGGGACAGGGTGGGCTGGGTGAGGTGGAGCCGCTCTGCTGCCTCGGAGATGTTCTCCTCCCGGGCGACAGCCAAAAAGTATCGAAGGACCCGCAGTTCCATGGGGCGCCCCCTCCTTTTTTCTATGTTTCCTTTAGGTGACGGGAATCGAACCCACGTCGGTTTCCGCCGGGTCATTTCCGCCCAGTCTTCACAAAAGCCCTTGGAAATACATAGCCAGTATTCCCCGCGGTCTTTTGCTTGCCTGAACGAAAATCCCCTCGACGGAAACTGCGTAGCACTTTGCGGGGAGCAATTTTTGGATGATTTTGCCCGCAGAGGAGGAAGCCTTGCTGTCGCAAGGCGACGACGATAAGGGGAAAAGCGCCGAAAAGAGCCCCCGCAAAGCGGCGTGGGTTCGACTCCCGTCACCTTTATCATATCTGGAAACAAAATGCTTGTCAAGCATAGAAGCCTATAAAAAACAGGCATTTGATGTTTACAGCGAAATGAATTAAAATAGGCATATCTAAGGAGGAATTCCCATGCAAACACGATTCAACACCAAGGACCTGAACAGCGCCGGCCTTTCTGACGGGGAAATACAGGCGGTCCTGACCGCCGGCGACAGCCAACAGCAGCTTCGTCTGCTCCGGGCAAGCCGAGGCCGTCTGCTGGAGGAAGTCCACAACGCCCAGGAGCGACTGGACCTGCTGGACTACTTCATTTGCCAGCTCCGAAAAGAGGAACTTTTTTAGGAAAACCAGGGCGCGGCAGTACGAGCCAAATCTGAAATGACGAAAGGACGGAAAGCATCATGAAAAAAGAAGAACTGAAACTGACGGCGAAATGGGACAAAACCTTCCCAAAGAGCGAGAAGGTGGATCACAGCAAGGTAACCTTTGTGAACCGCTATGGCATCACATTGGCGGCAGATTTGTATGCGCCGAAAAACGCGGAGGGCAAACTCCCTGCGATTGCCGTGTGCGGCCCCTTCGGTGCGGTGAAGGAGCAGGCGGCGGGACTCTATGCCCAGACCATGGCGGAAAGAGGATTTCTGGCCATTGCCTTTGATCCCTCCTTTACTGGCGAGAGCGGCGGGAACGTGCGCTTTATGGCGTCCCTCGACATCAATACCGAGGACTTCATGGCGGCGGTGGATTTCCTGTCGCTGCACGAGAAAGTCGATCCCGACCGGATCGGCATCATCGGCATCTGCGGCTGGGGCGGCATGGCGCTGAACACGGCGGCGCTGGATACGAGAATCAAAGCGACCGTTGCCTCCACCATGTACGACATGACGAGAGTAAACGCCAAGGGCTACTTTGATGCCGAGGACAGCGAAGAAGCCCGGTATCAGAAGCGGGCGGCCATGTGCGCACAGCGACTTGCGGACTTGAAAGCGGGAGACTATACCCTCGGCGGCGGGGTGGTTGATCCGCTGCCGGAGGACGCGCCGTTTTTCGTGAAGGATTATTACGACTACTACAAGACCCAGCGGGGCTACCATCCCCGCAGTCTCAACTCCAACGGCGGCTGGAATGTAATCGGCTGCGAGTCCTTCCTCAATCAGCCCATTCTCAAATACAGCAATGAAATCCGCAGCGCCGTGCTGATCATGCACGGAGAGAAGGCCCACTCCTGCTATTTTTCAAAGGACGCATACGCCAATATGACCAAGGACAGTAAGTACACCCAAAACAAGGAACTGCTGATCATTCCGGACGCCGTCCACACCGACCTCTATGACGGCGGCGGGAAGAACGCCATTCCGTTTGACAAACTCACGCAGTTTTTCACGGAATATTTGAAGTAAAAATATCAAGCGGACAGAAACGGAGGGGTGAAGGTGAAACAGCTGACGGCGGTGATTCTCCTGCTTTCGCTGATCGTCTGCTGCACCGCCTGTGGCGCGCGGGAAAGCACGGATATTCC
>CANRQC010000128.1 GCA_947632695.1 uncultured Oscillospiraceae bacterium
ATTGAGGCCGGAGCCGATGCCCCCGGCCACATAGACCTTGTCGATCATCTCCACGGACATATCCACCGCCTTGAGCAAGGTGTCGATGGCGGAGAAGATGGCGCCCTTGGCCCGGATAAAGTTGTCGATATCCACCTCGTTGATGGAGATCTCCCGGCCGGTCTCGCTCTGCTCCGGCTCCGCCAGGATAAACCTTCCCATGCCGTGCTGATCCCGCCGGACCCGGCGTCCCTCCCGGACGAACAGGCCCTTGTTGTTGATGACGCCGCAGCGGAACAGCTCGGAAATGATGTCGATGATGCCGGAGCCGCAGATGCCCACAGGCTTCTGCCCCTTTTCGCCCACGATGGTCAGAGCAGGCTCCATGGTGGCCCTGTCCAGGACGCAGGCCTCGATGGCCCCGTCGGTGGCCCGCATTCCGCAGGAGATATCGCCGCCCTCGAAGGCCGGCCCGGCGGAGCAGGCACAGGACATGAGGAAATCCCGGTTGCCGAAGACGATCTCCCCGTTGGTCCCCAGGTCGATAAAGAGACTGTATTCGTCCTTGTCCCAGATCATGCTGGCCAGGGCCCCGGCGGTGATGTCGCCGCCCACATAGGAGCCGATGTTGGGGGCCAGGAACACCGGGGCCAGGGGGTTGGCCGGCAGCTTCAGATCTCCGGCCAAGAGACCGTCCCAGGCGAAGAAGCTGGGAATGTAGGGCTCCATCCGCACGCTCTGGGCGTCCACCCCCACAAACAGATGGTTCATGGTGGTATTGGCCCCCACGGACAGCCGCAGAATGCTCCGGGCGTTGACCCCCGCCGCCTTGCACAGCCCGGCGATCAGGGGCCTCAGGGTCTCCTTCACAATGGCGTCCTGGAGCTTTTTCCGGCCCCCGGGGCGGCTCTGCTCGATGATCCGGTTGATCACGTCGGCACCGTAGCGGATCTGGCCGTTGCCGGAGGAACCCTTGGCCAGAATTTTGCCGGTATTCAGGTCCGCCAGGACCATGGATACGGTGGTGGTGCCGATATCGATGGCGCAGCCCACCAGATCCTTGTCCGAAGCGGGACAGACGTCCATGCAGCGGAACACATCGCCGAGGAACAGACCCTTGACGGTGACGTGGAACCCCTCCTCCCGGAGGACATGGGCCAGCCGGACCATGACGCTGTGGGGAATTTCCACTTTCTCCACTTCCAGATGGTCCTGAATGGCCCGGGTCAGCCGCTCGTTGTCCGGCATGGTGTCCTCCAGGGTGGGCTCCGCCATCTCCAGCTCCAGGGCCATGCAGTCGTTGGTAAATTCCACGCCGCTGCCCCGCAGAGCCTCCTGGGCCTCCTCAAAAATGGCCACCTCCTGGGGGCTGGACAGGTCCGCCGTCTTCATCCGGGACTGGTAAGCCGAGGCAATGTCCGGCACGAACACCGTCACATCCCCGACGATCTTGCTGCCGCAGGCCAGCCGCCAGCCCTCCTCATATTCCTCGCCGGAAATGTGCCGGGTGGGGAGGCTGGAAAGCTCGCCTTCCACCAGCTTGACGCGGCACTTGCCGCAGGAGCCGTTGCCGGAGCAGGGGGCGTCGATGGCCACGTTGGCCCGGCGGGCCAGCTCCAGCAGGTTGTCTCCGGCGTTGCATTCTACTTGCACGGGGCTTGCGCCCTCGATTTGAAAAATGACTTTCATTGCATTCGTCCTCTATGGAAATGGCGCGGCGGGATCGCCGCCGCGCCATCGGTGATAGGAGATTGAACCTTACATCAGGGGCTCCATGGCCAGCACCGGGTGATTCTTCTCGGTGAGCCAGTTCAGCAGCTCCTCGCAGTCGGTGGTCACGGTCTCGTCGGCCACCATGTCGGTAAAGTTTTCGATGCCGTACATCTCGTAGGCGGTCTTGTTCAGCCGCTCCGCCACGTCGTCCTTCAGCTCCTTGGGCATCCAGACGATCCGCTCAATGCCGCCCTCGGCGGCGATGAACTTCTTGGAGGAGATGAAGTGACGGCCATGGCCCATATAGCCGGGGGTCTGAACGCCGCCGCCGGTGCAGGAGGCCAGCTCGCCGAAGGACATACCGGCGGGGGTCATGCCCTTGTACTCCCGGTTGACCACGATGAAGCCGTTGCTCATGGGCTCGATGCCGCAGATGCACTCGAAGCAGCCGCAGCTGGTCATGGGATCCTCCAGGATGGAGTAGAGGGTCACGTTCTCCACCGCGCCATGGGTGGCCTCGGCCACCGCCTTGTTGACGGTCTCATACCGGCCGGTGCGCTCGTCGATGCAGCCCTCCTTGAAGATGGGCTGGCAGGGGCCGTTGGGATTCAGCTCGTTGGTGGCCTTGGCGTCCAGCCAGGAAACGGCGCCGCACAGGCCCAGCCGCTCGGGGGTGACCACGCAGCAGTGGGCGGGGGCGAAGGACTGGCAGAGGATGCAGGTATAGTACCGGTCCACGGACTCGTCGGTCATGGAGGCCAGACGGTCGTCCCGGGCGTTGTACCGCGGCATGGCGACCTGATCCCGGAACTCGGCGGCCTTGACAGGGTCGGTGATCAGGGTGACCTGGCACTTGTCCACCACGGCGTCGAACTCGTTCATGATCATGACGTAGAGCACCTCGGCGAAGTCCTTCAGCCGCAGGCCCTTGTCGTAGGCGTCGTTGGACACCCGGATCCGGACCTGGTTCCGCTGGCCGGTGTGCATCACGCCCTCCATATAGTTGAACCAGGCGTGAAACTTCCGCTCAATGACGGACTCAAAGTCGGTCTGCATCTTGCTGCCGGCCACTTCCACGAAGGTCGCCAGGGCGAAGTCCTTCCGGCCGCAGTCGATGTCGTCGCCAATGATGGTGATCTTGTGATCCTCCACCTCGCTCATGTCCCGCATCAGAACCAGCTCGGCGGTGGGGTTCTTGCCGGAGTAGAACTCCAGCTTCATGTCGGCTTTCCGGATGATCTCGCCCTCGAAGGCGGCGGCGAAGGCCACGGGAATGGGCAGCTCGGTGGTCTTGATCTTGATATTCCGCAGCTCCAGGGACCGCTTCACCGTCTCCTCGTGATCGGTGACGGACTCCAGCGCGCCGGGAACCTGGTTCTCGCCCAGATCGATGTCCACCACCACGGGGAAGCCCAGGGCGATGGCGCCGGCGCCGGCGGAGACCACCACGGCGTCAATGGCGCCGAAGGTGTTGACAAACGCGGGGACCCGCTCCTTGGTGTAGGTCAGCAGACCACCCAGGTCGCCGGGAGTCACGTTGCCGAAGATCAGCGCGGCACGAATGGCTACGGTGACCACATGGATCACGGAGGTGACGTCGTGGCCCAGGGGGATGACCCGGAGCTCCAGGCCCATCTTCACGCCGCCTTCCATGCACTGCTCAATGACGTCGCCCACCAGGAAGGTCATGATGCCCTTGCTCTGGTAGCCCTTGACCACCTTCACCACGTCCTCGGGGTTCTCGGCCTTGCCCAGCACCACGGCCACGCCGGGGATATCGCCGGTGACCAGGGGCACGCCCAGGGAGCGGATGATGGGATCGGGCACGAAGCCGATGCCGGAGTCGTTGGCGTAGGGCTCGGGATTGTCCACCCACTTCAGGCCCTCCAGGATCTCCGCGCCCACGGCGGTGGCCAGGCCGGCGTTCAGGGCCTGACCCAGATCCTCTTGATTGGTGATCAGGCTTTTCAGCACGCCTACGCAGGCGGGCAGGTCGCCCAGAGTCTTGACCTTGACGCCGGTGGCCGCATAGATCGTGGGGAAGAAATACGCGGTGTCGGGGAAGGCGATCTCCTTACCGGGGCCATACTTGGCGATGGCGTCGTTGACAGCGCCCTCGGTCAGGCCGGCAACGGCATTGGAGCCGCCATAAATCAAATCGGTTAATACACTCATAACAATTCCTCCCATTCAAAATTAGTGATCCGGTTGCGTTTATATCAGGCCGGTTGGCCGAATATACCATTTCAAATCCAGCTGGGAACGGGGAGGCCGGGAGGGAGGCTCCCTCCCGGCCGGAAAAGCGCAGGGGTATTACAGCTCCAGATAGGAATCGGAGTACAGAACGTGATTCTTGATAATGTCGCAGGTCTTGACGGTCTCCATCAGCCGCTGGTCGCAGGGGTTGACAATGGCGGAGGTCAGGCCCTGCATCATGGCCATGGCCACCATGGTGGCGTCCATGATGGGCCGCAGGTTCTTGGGCGCGCCGTTGGAGTTGTTGGACAGACCGCCGGTGGACTTGAGTCCCTCGTCGGAGAAGAGCTTGATGGCGTTCAGCACGTCCATCTGCTTGTCCTGCATGCCCTTGACCACCAGGAACAGGGGGTCAAACCACAGGTCCGTGGCCTCCATGCCCAGGGACAGGCCCCGCTCCAGCATGTTGTGGCAGTGGCGCATCCGCTCCTCGTTGTCCTTGGCGATGCCGTCGGCGGAGCAGAGGGCGATGACGATGGCGTCATTGGCGGCGGCCAGATCGATGTTGGAGATCCGGGAGCCGGCGTCGGCGGAGTTGACGATGGGCTTGCCGTTGGTCCGGTTGTAGACCTTGATACCGGCCTCGATGGCCTTCTTGTTGGCGGTGTCCAGCGCCAGGGGCACGTTGTTGAAGTTCTGCTGCAGCAGCTGCACGGCCCACATCATCCGCTCCGGGCCGTCCTTCTCGGCAGGTCCGATGTTTACGTCCAGATAGGTGGCGCCGGCAGCGATCTGCTCGGCGGCCCGTTTCAGAATGGGACCGGGATCCCGCTCGTCCATAGCCTTCCGAATGGAGGGGCTGATGCAGTGGATCCGCTCGCCGATGGTGACGAAGGTCTGGGCGTCGGGGTTGTGGCCCTTGTAGACCACGCCGGTGTCCACCACTTCGATCTTGGGCACCTTCTCCAGCAGCTCCTCGAAGGTCAGCTCCTTGGCCTCCTGGGCGGGGGCGGCGGCAGCGGCCTTGGCGGCGGCTTCGGCCTGGGCGGCCTTGGCGGCGGCCTCGTATTCCTTGTCCTTCATATACTTGGGCAGCTGGACAGCCTCGGTGGGACCGACGACCACGTTCCAGCCCGGCAGCTTCTCCTGGATCTCGCCCTTCATCACGGCCACCTTGCCGGGGATGATCAGGGTGCGGGACTTGATCTTGTTCTCAATGTCGTTCTCGTCAAAGAACTTCTTGATGGAGGAGGAGGAGAACTTGCCGGCGGCCCAGGCGGTCAGCACAGACATACCGGAGGCGTCGGTGATCAGCAGGTTCACGGGGCAGTTGCTCCGCTCCAGCTCGCCGGACACCAGGAAGTAGGTCAGGGCGAAGTCCACGGTCAGGGCACAGGGGCTGTTTTCGTCGGCGCCGTTCAGCGGATAGATCTTGCTCTCCACCTTCATGGGCTTCTGAGGATCGGTGAAGATGTTCTGCCGCAGGCCGTACAGGGGCAGGGCCTGGGCGTAGGTCATGGTGTCCATGACGATGATGGAGCCGTACTTCTCCGTGAACATGGCGGCGTAGGCGGTTTGCAGCCGGGCGTCATTCTTGGCGAACCGGGTCAGGTTGACGATGGAGGGATAGCCGAAGGACCGATCCCCGTCAACCTGAC
>CANRQC010000129.1 GCA_947632695.1 uncultured Oscillospiraceae bacterium
TACTGTATGGTTTCAAAAATGGTATCCAGGGAAAATAGCGCGGGGAAGCCATAAATAGGCGACGAATGTGCAGGGAATGATTTTATACTCATACCTTCAAAAATATAGAAGGAATTGTAATCGAAAAGTGGTGCGCAATAGATACAACACCCCGGTCATTATCAAGTATCCGTTCTGGCGTATGACTGCACAGAACAAGGCAGCGACTTATGCCTGTATCAACTACGGGGAAGCGCTCTGCCCGGCGGAGATTGAGAAGCAGTCCATCTGTATCGATGAGGATATTGGGCGGGTTTTAAGGGATTTGAAGTGAGGCATCCCCGCGCCCTTCCTCCAACGCGCGTTATGGATTTCACACAAAACGGCAGCACAGAAAGCGTTTCCGCTTTCCGCGCTGCCTTTTGCCGTATTTGTGAAAAGAGTCAGTCTTTGTAGACGGTTTTCCCGTTTACAATGGTCTGCCAGGCGTGACCGCCGATGGTGGTCAGGGGGTTGGCGGTCCAGACCACGATATCGGCGTCCTTTCCCACTTCCAGGCTGCCCAGCCGGCCTGCCACGCCCAGAGCCCGGGCGGGCCGGATGGTGATGGCCTCCCAGGCGGCTTTTTCTCCCAGCCCCGCTTCCGCCGCCAGCCCGGCGCAGAGGGGCAGGTATTGCAGGGGGATCACGGGGGCGTCGGTAATAATGCTGACGTCCACCCCGGCCTTGTCCAGGACCCCGGCGGTGGCGAAGCTCTTGTTTTTCAGCTCCACCTTGCTCTTGGTGCCCAGGCTGGGGCCGATAAAGGCGGGATACCCCTCCGCCCCCAGGGCGTCGGCAATTTCCGCGCCGTCGGTGCAGTGATCCAGGGTCAGCTTCAGTCCAAATTCCTTGGCAATGCGGATGGCGGTAAAAATGTCGTCGGCCCGGTGGGCGTGGGCCTTGAGAGGGATCTGGCCCCGCATCACCGGCAGCATGGCCTCCAGCTTGGCGTCAAAGGCGGGGGCCTTCCCTTCGTCGGTGTCCTGCTGATACTTTTGGGCTCTGGTCAAAAAGTCCCGCAGCAGGGCGGCCACGCCCATCCGGGTGGCGGGGGAGCGCTTGGCGCCCTGGCCGTAGACCCGGCGGGGATTCTCGCCGAAGGCGCACTTCATGGCGGCGGGGAATTTCACCACCATGTCGTCCACCCGACTCCCCGCCAGCTTGATCACAGCGAAAGTGCCGCCGATGACGTTGGCGCTGCCCGGGCCGGTGCAGGCGGTGGTGACGCCGCCCCGAAGGGCGTTGCCAAAGGCCTCGTCCTGGGGGTAGATGGAGTCGATGGCCCGCATCTGGGGAGTGATGGGGTCGGTGACCTCGTTATAGTCCTTGCCCTCCCAGCCCACGGCCTCGTTGTCCAGGCCGATGTGGCAGTGGGCCTCCACGCAGCCGGGGGTGACCAGACGGCCCTCCGCGTCCAGGATCTCCGCCCCCTCCGGCGGGGTCAGACCGAAGCCCAGGGCGGCGATTTTTCCGTCGTCCCCGATGAGCAGGCAGCCGTTTAGAATGTCCGGTGCGGTGATGGGCTTGAGATGTGCGTTTTGAATGAACAGCATGAGACAAAACTCCTTTTTTCTTTCTATTTTACAAACTTTTTTTCCAAAAGGGAAGGGGCAATTTACACAGTCCGGTTGACTTTTTTCGGAAAGAGTGTATACTAATTGCATAAAGGAAATCCCGGCGGCCTCCTCTGCGCCGCCGGTTTTCTGAAAAAGATAAAGGATGTGTCAAAATGTACGGAAAGCTATTGGACGCCATCGGATTTGTGGCCTATTCGGATCCTGAGCTGTCCGCCATGATGAGCCGGGAGCTGGACCGGCAGCTGAATGGGCTGGAGCTGATCGCCTCGGAAAACTTCGCCTCTCCGGCGGTGATCGCCGCAATGGGGTCGGTCCTCACCAATAAATACGCCGAAGGGCTCCCCGGCAAACGGTACTACGGCGGATGCCAGTATGTAGACGAGGTGGAGAGCCTGTGCATCCAGCGGGCCAAGGATCTGTTCGGGGCGGAATTTGCCAATGTCCAGCCCCATTCCGGGGCCCAGGCCAACGCCGCGGTGCAGCTGGCCCTGCTCCAGCCCGGGGACACCCTGATGGGCATGAGCTTGGCCAACGGCGGCCACCTGTCCCACGGCAGCCCCGCCAACATCTCCGGAAAATACTACCGGGTGGTCTCCTACGATGTGAACCATGAGACCGGCCTTATCGACTATGACCAGGTTCGGGACCTGGCGCGGAAAAACAGCCCCAATCTGATTATTGCCGGGGCCTCGGCCTATCCCCGGGCCATCGACTTCTCCATTTTCGCGGATATCGCCCACGAGGTGGGGGCCGTGCTGATGGTGGACATGGCCCACATCGCCGGCCTGGTGGCCGGCGGGGCCCATCAGAGCCCGGTGCCCTACGCGGACATCGTCACCACCACCACCCACAAGACCCTCCGGGGCCCCCGGGGCGGCCTGATCCTGGGCAAGGAGGAGTTCGCTAAGAAAATCAATTCCGCTGTCTTCCCCGGCACCCAGGGCGGCCCTCTGGAGCACATCATTGCCGCCAAGGCGGTGTGCTTGCGGGAAGCCATGGAGCCCGCCTTTAAGGACTACGCCCGGAATGTGGTCGCCAACGCCAAGGTCCTGGCCCAGGCGCTGCTGGACGAGGGCTTTGATCTGGTCACCGGCGGCACGGACAACCACCTGATGCTGGCGGATCTGCGGCCCATGGGCATTACCGGCAAGGAGCTTCAGAACCGGCTGGACGCCAACCACATCACCCTGAACAAGAACGCCATCCCCGGGGACCCGGAGAAGCCCGCCATCACCAGCGGCGTGCGGATCGGCACTGCCGCCGTCACCACCCGGGGCCTGGGCCCGGAGGAAATGCGGGTCATCGCCAAGTGCATCGCCATGACCGCCCGGGACTTTGAGGGGACAGCCCGGCAGGTGCGGGATACCGTGGCGGAGATCTGCCGGAAGTACCCCCTCTATCAGGTATGACCTCCCAAGCGCTGGGGTTTCGGTTCTGGGCGGGGATCGCGGATTTCCTCCGGGACCGGAAGATCCCCCTGCCCGAAGGGGTGACCCAAAAGCGGAACCTGTCCTACGGTCATCATGGGCGGGCCAACCATCTGGATGTGTACTTCCCCAAGGGGGCGGCGGGGAGGCTGCCCACCATCGTCAGCGTCCACGGGGGCGGGTACGTCTACGGAAATAAGGAGATCTACCGCCGGTACTGCATGGACCTAGCCCGGCGGGGGTTTGCCGTGGTGAATTTCAACTACCGCCTGGCGCCCAGGTGGAAATTCCCCACGCCGTTGGAGGATTTGAACCGGGTCCTGACCTGGCTGACGGAGGCGGATGTAGGCCTGCGCCTGGACCCGGAACGGGTGGCGCTGGTGGGGGATTCGGCGGGGGCTCAGCTGGCCAGCCAGTATGCCGCCATTTGGGAAAACCCGGAATACGCTGCCCTCTTTTCCTTCCAGGTGCCCCGGGTCACCCTGCGGGCCCTGGGCCTCAACTGCGGAATGTACGATCTGGCCCAGCGGGCCAAGGAGCCCCGGCAGGGGATCCAGCTGGACTATTTTGGGGACCTGGACGAAAACGATCCCCGCTTCCGGGAGCTGGACGCCATTGACGGCGGCTACCCGCCGGCGTATTTGGCTACCGCCTGTAACGACTTTCTCCGGGAAGCGGCGGAGCCCATGTATCGCTTCCTCCGGGAAAAGGGCGTGGAGGCCGCCTGGAAGTGCTACGGTAGGGAGGAGGACAAGCAGGTGGCCCATGTATTTCATGTGAACCTGCCGCTGCCGGAGGCAAAGGCGTGCAACGACGACGAGTGCGCCTTCTTCCGTAAATACCTGTAATCTCAGCGGCTTCCCAAGAGGGGGGCCGCTGAGTTTCTCTCCCAAGTGAACGCGCCCGAAAAAAGACGCTTTTTCCCGGGACGCAACAAAATCCTTGACAAAAAAACCAACTAAAAATAAAATAATATATGAAGGATGATCTGGCCGATTTGGGGAATGGGAGGAAGCTATGATTCGGATCGCTCTGGTGGAAGACGACCCCCTGTATACCAAGCAGCTGCGGGAATATCTGACCCGGTTCGAGGGGGAAAACCATACCCGTTTTTCCATCCGGGAGTTCCGGGATGGGGACGAGATCGCCCTGGACTATCGGGCGGAGTATGACATCATTCTGATGGACATTCAGATGAATTATATGGACGGCATGACCGCCGCCCAAGAGATTCGGAAGCGGGACAGAGAGGTTGCCATCATCTTCATCACCAATATGTCCGCCTACGCCATCCGGGGCTACTCGGTGGACGCGCTGGATTATATCCTCAAGCCCTTTTCCTACTTCACCTTCTCCACCAGCCTGGAAAAAGCCATCAGTCGGCTGCAAAAGCACACCAAACGCTATCTGCACCTGGCCAACCGCGGCGGCTCTAAAAAGGTGGAGGCCGGACGGATCTACTTCGTGGAGGTGGACGGCCACAGCCTGGCCTATCACACCGCCGACGGACTCTTGACCGCCACCGGCACCATGAAAGAGGTGGAGGAGAGTCTGGCGGGTATGAGCTTCTTCCGGTGCAACAAGTGCTACCTGGTGAATCTGGAGCATGTGGACGGCATCCGGGGGGACGACGCCCTGGTTCACGGCACCCCGGTGCAGATCAGCCGGGCCAAGAAAAAGGCGTTTTTGGACGCTCTGAACAGCTACATGAACGAGGTGGGCTGATGAGCGGCGAGCTGCAAAACATTCCCGGATACTGGACGGCCCTGACCCACAGCTTTTCCTGCCTGCTGTACATGAGTATGCTGCCCCGGCGGCTGAAGGGCTGGCAATTCTGGGCGGCGGCCCTGGCCCTTTTCCTGCCCATGATCCCCTACATGGACCGGGTGGCGGCGCTAAACGGGTTTCCTTTCAATATTGGCATGTCCATTTTTGCCATCTGGACCGCGGCGCCGTTTCTGCTGCTGTGCCGGGAGGACGGCTACCGGGGGGTCTATTACTGCGCCCGGGCCTTTATTCTGGGGGGCTTTGCCATCTCCCTGGCCTGGCAGCTGTATATGTTCTACGCCCGGAGGGTGGCGTTTTTAGAGCGGCTCTGGGTGCAGGCGGCGTTCATTCTGGCCATCGAGGGGGCGGTATTTCTCCTGATGTATGCCCTGGAGCGGATCCATCTGAAGGAGAGCGTCGAGATGCCCGTGACTCGGGCGGCCTGCGTCAGCACCGTGGCCATCGCCCTGGTGATCTACATTCTGTCCAGCCTGAGCTACGCGGCAGTGGAGTCGCCCTTCACCACCCAGCGGCCGGCGGAGGCCTTCAACATCCGTACCATTGTTTACCTGGGAGGGGTGGCGATCCTTTACGCTCACCATTTGCAGCTGTGCGACGCCTACGCCCTGCGGGAGGTCACGGCCCTGCAAAATGTGGTGAACATGCAGTACGCCAACTATCAGCTCAGCCGGGAGTCCATGGAGATGGTCAACCGGAAATACCACGA
>CANRQC010000130.1 GCA_947632695.1 uncultured Oscillospiraceae bacterium
CCGCTCCACCAGATACCGGTGGCCTAGGGTGAAGGGATTGGCATTCATGACGATGGCGGCGCTTTTTCCGGGCCGGTGGTCCTTTTCCAGCTGGCGGCAGAAGCCCGCGAAGCCCCCCGCCCGATTTTCCAGGAAGGAGACCTGCCCCTCCACCCGGGCGATCTCATAGAAGCCCAGGTCCCGGAAAAATTTGGCGGTCTGGCACTTGGTATAGACAAAGAGGTGGAAATTCCCCCGCTCCGCCTGGCGCTCCACCAGATGGGTGACCAGCAGATTCATCAGCCCCTCCCCCTGGTAGGCCGAGTCCACCGCCAGGCAGCGAAGGGTGTTGCCGAAGGCGCTGCCGGTGGCGGCCAGGCGGTCGTTCTCGTCAAAAACGCCGCAGGTGTAGTCCAGATTGCCGTCCCGGCGGATGCCCTCCTGCTCCAAAAGGGCGTCCACCTGGGCCATCCCCCGCCGGTCCCAAGGCGAGATCGCGCCGACCGTATAGCTCATTCCAAATCCCCCTTTTTCTTTATCATACCACATCATACCACAAAGCCGGGCCTTTGGCAACCGGAACGCGCAAGATATCCAGCGGTCCAGGCAGCGGACCGATTTCCGCCAGGCGAACATACGCGTTGGCCACGGGCCCTGCCCAGTTCCACACATGGGAGGGGGATCAAAATATCGCCTCCAGAGCAGGAACGATACCGAGCAGGTCCAGGCGGCGGAGCGATTCTTGCCAGGCTGACATACGCGTTGGCCGCGGGCCCTGCCCGCCAAAAGGCCCCGGCAAAAGCCGGGGCCCTTCGGGAAATGGAGGTCGGTATCAAAGAGGCATAATGCCCACAATGATTGCAAAGATCATGCACAGAATGGAGAAGCCCCAGACGTACATGAAGCTGGCCTTGATGTGGTCCTTGATGTCCACATCCGCCAGGCCCACGCCCAGCAGGGTGGCGGGCACCATGGGGCTGATGAAGGTGGCGCAGTTGCGGCAGACCACCATGGCGATGGCGATGGGCAGAGGCTCCACGCCGAAGCCCTGGCCGATGCCGATCATGACGGGCAGCATGCCGAAGAAATAGCTGTCGGTATCGAAGGCCAGCGCCAGAGGCACGGACAGGATGCCGATGACCAGGGGCAGATGCTGACCCAGGAAGGTGGGCAGGATGTTCCGGATGATCCCGGCCAGGCAGCGCACCACGCTGGGGATGGCCAGCTCGCCCATGTACTTCACGTTGGCCACCACCAGGGCGCCGTTGGCGTCGGCCATGTAGCTGGTGGTCAGAATGCCCATGAGGATGGCGGCGCCCATCAGGGTGGAGCACATCATCAGCGCGGGACCGGCGTGGAGGTTGATGATCTTCTTGTGGGCAGCGGCGGTGAAGCCGTAGTTCACGAACAGGGCAATGGCGGTGCCCAGCATGAAGGGCACATAGCTGGGGAACACGTCCCAGATCAGCATGGCGATCACCGCCACGGTGAGCAGCAGGTTGAACCAGAACAGCTTGGGCCGGGCCAGCTCGTTGACGGGCGCGGCCTCGGCGGTCTGGGTGGTCTCCGCCTCGGCCAGGGCGCCGTTCAGGCCGGCGCCCCGCTTCTTCTCCTGCCAGCCGGCCAGGACGGCGTGGGCCAAGCAGACGACGATGCCGAAGATCTGGATGGGCAGAATGGTCTGCCACAAAGAGCCGGCCTCGATGCCCAGCACGGTGGCGGCCCGCATGGTGGGACCGGCCCAGGGCATCAGATTCAGAATGCCCATGGCCAGCACGGCGATCCGCAGAAGGGTGGTGGGCCGCATATTCATCTTCTTGTACACCGGCAGCAGGGCGGGCACCACGATGCAGAAGGTGGAGGCGCCGCCGCCGTCCAGATGGCCCACCAGGGCGATGATGGCGGTGACCAGGGTGACGCCTATGACGCTCTTGCCCACCAGCTTCATCAGATTGCCGATGATCACGTCGAACATTCCGGCGTCGGTCATGATGCCGAAGTACAGCACGGAGAACACGAAGAGCGCGGCGGTGGGGCCGGTGCTCTTAAAGCCCGCCTCCACCATCTCGGCCAGCTGCTCAAAGCTGTAGTAACCGCCGATGACCAGGATGATGCCGAGAATGGCGGGAAAGACGATAAAAGCGATGCTGGGCTGGGTCTTGCTCTTGAAAAGCGTGACGACGATGGCAACGATACAGACTAAGCCAAGAATGCCAACGACGGTTTCACTCATTGTCTGCTCCTTCTTTCTTTTTATTATCCCTGATAGGGTTTAATTTTTTTCACAACGTCCAGAATGGTGCCGTCCCGGGCCTCCAGGACCGCCACCACCTGATCCTCCCACTGCAGGTCGTCAGGACGGCCCACCAGGGAGTAGGCCTTTTCCTTCAGGCTCTCAATGGTGACGTGGGGAATGCCCGCCTTGTCCAGGCACTCGATCAGGTCGGGCCGGAGGGGATTCACGGCGATGCCGTAATCCGTCACCAGCACGTCCACGCAGTCCCCGGGAGTGGTGACGGTGACCACATGCTCGCACACGGTGGCCATCCGGCCCCGGGTCAGCGGGGTGACGATGATGCACACCTTGCTGCCCGCCGCGGTGTCGGGATGTCCGCCGGGGGCGCCCCGGAGGACGCCGTCGGAACCGGTCAAAACATTGACGTTAAAGCCGGTGTCGATCTCCAGCGCCGCCAGGACCACAAAGTCCAGCTTGTTGACGAAGGCGCCCTTGTTGGCGGGGTTGGCGTACTGGGAGGCGCTCATCTCATAGTGGCCGGGGGTTTGATTGATGGAGTTCACCGCGTCCAGGTCGAAGTCCTGCACGTCGATGACCTTGCCCACCTTGCCCTTCTTCAGCAGCTCCACCATGGGGCCGCAGATGCCGCCGATGGCCCAGCCCATTTTGATGTTCCGCTCGTCCATGTACCGCTCCAGGAACAGATTGGCCGCCAGAGAGGGGCCTCCCACGCCGGTCTGGAAGGAGAAGCCATCCTTAAAATAGGGGGTGGAGGCGATAACTCGGGCCACGTCCTCGGCCATCATCAGATCCCGGGGATTCTGGGAGATCCGGGCGGCGGCGGAGGCGATCTTCTTGGGATTGCCGATGGAATCCACCACCACCACCGCGTCCACGTCGATGGCCTCCACGGAGGCGGGCATATTGGGGAAGTCCACCAGGCAGTCCGTGACCACCACCACATGGTCGGCGTACTTGGCGTCGGTCATGGCGTAGCCCATGCTGCCGCAGTTGGACTTGCCGCCGATGCCCCGGCAGTTGCCCACGCAGTCGCTGGTGGGGGCCGCCACGAAGGCGATGTCGATATGGACCTCCCCGGCCTCAATGGCCCGGGGCCGGCCGCCGTGGCTGCGGATAATGGCGGGGGTCTTCAGCTTGCCGGCGGAGACCACCTCGCCCATCCGGCCCCGGATGCCGGAGGTCTGGATGCCAATGACCTTGCCCTGCTCGATGTAGTCGGCAATGGGATCGTGGGCGTTGCCCAGGCTGGTGGCGGCGATGGTCAGGTCCTTGAGACCCAGCTCCTCGATGGCCGCCGCCATCACCATGTTCACCACATAGTCCCCGTCCCGGAGATGGTGGTGGAAGCTGAAGGTCATGCCGTCCTTGGCGCCGCACTGCTCCAGGGCGGCCTTGATGGAATCCACCAGCTTGCTCTCCTGGGGCTTTTCATACCGCCGGGTCCGGGGAGACGCCTTCTGGATGTACTTGCCGTCCATGTAATTCTTGCCCTGATAGACCTCTTTGCCGCCGGCGAGGAGGTAATCGGGAATTTCTCTTCCTACCGCGTTTTTCATACCAAATCCCCCTCATACAATCCGCAGGCTCTCGCCAGCCGTAATGTGCGCTCCGCTCCGGGGATAAACGCAATGTCGATCATCTTGCCGTCCACGGTGAACACGCCCACACCGGCGGCGGACTGCTCCCGGTAGGCCCGGACGATCTTCTCCGCCTGAACGATCTCCTTCTGGGTGGGGGCGAAGACCTGGTGGACATAGCGGATCTGCTTGGGGTTGATCAGGCTCTTGCCGTCGAAGCCCATGGCCTTGTTCTGCCGGACCTCGGCCTCAAAGCCCGCCTGGTCGTCCAGATTGGTAAAGACGGTGTCGAAGCACTGGATCCCCGCCGCCCGGGCCGCGATGAGCATCTGGCCCCGGGCCACCAGCAGGTCCACCCCGTCGGGCTGGGGGGTCGTCTGCATACACTTGCGGAAGTCGCCGCCGGAGATGGCCACGCCGAACATCCGGGGAGAGGCGGCGCAGATCTCATAGGCGTTGAGAATGCCCTTGGGGCTCTCCAGCGCCGCCATCAGGAGCGTCCGGCCCTTTTCCACGCCGAACTCCTCCTCCGCCGCCTCCACGGCCTTCTCCACGGTCAGCACGTCCTGGGCGCTCTCGCACTTGGCAATGCGGATGCCGTCGGCGCCGCCGGCCACGCAGACCCGGATATCCTCCTGCCAGTGAGGGGTGTCCAGGCCGTTGATCCGGACGATGACCTCGGTGTCGCCGTAGTCAATGGTGGTCAGGGCATGGTAGAGGGAAAAGCGGGCGGCGTCCTTCTGGTTCTCCGCCACCGCGTCCTCCAGGTCCAGCATGATGGAGTCGCAGCCGTAGATGTAGGCGTCCTTGATCAGGCCGGGCTTCTGGGCGTTCATGAACATCATGGTCCGGCGAAGCCGGAACCGCTCGGGCTTGGGTCTTGGAATCATCGCACCGCACCTCCCCAGGGAATCCCGGAAGCGGACGCGCCGCAGGAGCGGAACACCGCGCACTCCACCCGGGCCTTCAGGGTGCAGTCCAGGGCGCCCTTGTCCACCACCGTGATCTTGGCGTCGCGGACCTCCAGCCGGGCCAGGGTGTCCAGAACGGTCTGCCGGATCTGGCGGCCATACTGGTTCATAACGCTGGACTGCAGGGAAAGCTCAATGCCCTCCCCGCCGGGCTCCACCGTCACCTGGGCGTCGCTGGACTCCAGGGTGCCGGCCACCGCCGGTTTTAAAATTTCCATTGGCAATCCTCCTTTAGCCAAATTTCGATTTTCGCTGATACTATGGTACGAGATCTTCGTCCATATGTCAAATACAATTCTTCCTATAAATAATATAAGGAAATTCATATGTCCTTCCTTGACGGCGGCGCGATCCTATATTATAATGCAGGTAGAAAAAAGGAAAGAAGGTCCGCCATGAACCTGAAGCAAGCCCTCTACGTCAAGACCATCGCCCAGGAGGGGGGCATCACCGCCGCCGCCAAAAAGCTCTACATCAGCCAGCCCTCCCTGAGTCAAATGCTCCGGCAGATCGAGGAGGAGGTGGGGCTGGCGCTGTTCGACCGCT
>CANRQC010000131.1 GCA_947632695.1 uncultured Oscillospiraceae bacterium
GGCCTACCTCCACAGCGAGGCCTATCCCGCCGGGGAGCTGAAGCACGGTCCCATCTCCCTGATCGAGGAGGGGACCCTGGTGGTGGCACTGGCCACGGTGAAGAGCCTGTTCGACAAGACGGTTGCCAACATCCGGGAGGTGAAGGCCCGGGGAGCGGACGTGGTCTGTATCACCCTGGAGGAGACGGAGGAGGAGGCCGCCCGGGCGGCGGACAGCGTTCTCACCGTCCCGGCGACCCACCCGGTCCTGCAGCCCAGCCTGACCCTGATTCCGCTGCAGCTGTTTGCCTACTATGTGGCGGTAAACCGGGGCTGCGACGTGGATAAGCCCCGAAATTTGGCAAAATCCGTAACGGTGGAATAAAAACCGGCCCATACCGCGAAGGTATGGGCCAGTATTTTACGCTTCTTCCAGGGCCAAGGTCAGCAGCTGCAGCGTGTCCGCGAACCGATCCTCCTCTTCGGGGCATCCGAAGACCCCGATGACCAGGCTCCGCCCGTGATAGTCGAAGGCGGAGAGCAGGCAGCTTCCGGCGGCGTAGGTCTGCCCAGTCTTCAGGCCGATGGCGTAGGGGCAGTAGTAGTCAGACGCCGGATCGATGAGGAGATTGGTGTTTTTCCACTCTACCTCCTCGCCCTGACTGTCCAGATACATGGTCTTCCGGCTCAGGCCGGCGCAGCGCATGATCAGGTCGTTTCCCATGACAAGGCGGGCAATGACCGTCAGATCCGCCGGGCAGGTGTAGTGGTTATCGTCCTGAATGCCGTCGGGGTTGACAAAGTGGGTGCCGCTGAGGCCCAACTCCTGGGCCTGGCGGTTCATTTCGTCCACGAAGGTCATCACCCCGTTCCAGGCGTATTCCTCCGGATCTCCGTCAATGACCCGCCCTGCGGCGGCGGCCATCACATAGGCGGCGTCGTTGCCGCTGGGCAGGAGCATCCCTTCCAGCAGCTGCCCCACGGTCAGGGTGTCCCCATAGCCCAGGCCCGCGATGGAGGAGGTGGGGTCCACCAGATCCAGCGCCTCTCCCACGGTGACCGTCTCCTGGGGATCCAGATATTGCAGGGCCACATAGGCGGTAAAGAGCTTGGTGACGCTGGCGGGGTAGACCGCCTCCTCCGGGTCCCCGGAGAGCAGGAGAAAATCCTCCGCGTCGTTGTCGTAGACGAACCAGCACTGGGCGGTCAGCTCCCGGTCGGGAGCAAGGACCATCCATTCCGGGCCGGGCGCGGTGGTTTCCGTAGGCTCTGTGGTCTCCGGCGGGGCCGTGGTAGGGGGAATGGTGGTCTCAGGCGGGGCGGTGGTGGTTGGCGGGGTGGTCTGCGGGGGCTGGGAAGCGGTGGAGGAGGGGGTGGAGAATTGGGAGACCTGAGCAGACAGGCCACCAAACCAGCCCTGGATCTGCTCCTGATTCCGAAAAATCGCCACCCCCAGCAGCACCGCTACAAGGACGATCTCAACATACAGCAGTTTTTTCATTCGGCGGCAACCTCCACGCCTCCGGCCTCCCGGATGGACAGCACATGGCAGGCCCCATTCCCCAGGACCCGATCCGCCTCCCGGCGGAAATCGGGCAGCAGGTCCTCCGGCACGAAGGCCTGGACCGTCCCGGCGAAGCCGCCGCCGTGGACCCGGAAGGCCCCCCGGTCCTCCAGCAGCCGGTGGCACAGGGCCAGGCTCAGCGCCATTTCCTGATGCCGCGTGGCGCCGGCGGGAACCACGTTTTGCAGGTACATGAAGGAGGATTCTCCGCTTTTCCGCACCAGGGCCAGGAAGGCGTCAAAATCCCCTTGGGCCAGGGCCTTGGCCTCCCGGACCACCAGCCGGTTCTCCCGGTAGAAGTGGATGGCCCGGAGCACCGCCCGGTCCCCGCAGCGCCGCCGCAGGGCGGGGAGCTCCGCCTCAAAGGCTTCCTGGGGAACCTCTCGAAGGACGGACTTTCCAAAGTAAGCGGCCACCGCCCCCATCTCCGCCGGAATGGCGGCGTACTCCGCCGTCAGATCGGCGTGGCTGGCCTGGGAGTCCAAAATGCACAGGGCATGCCGGGCGGAGGCAAAGTCAAAGGCCACCTGTTCCACTTTGGGCCGGGCCGGATCTTCAAAATCCATGGCCACCAGCCCGCCCACGGCGGAGGCCATCTGATCCATCAGCCCGCAGGGCTTGCCGAAGAAGGTGTTTTCCGCCTGCTGGCCGATCTGGGCAACTTGAATGGGGGTGGCCCTGCCGCCAAAGAACAGCCCGTTGATTATGGTGCCCAGCAGCACCTCCAGGGCCGCCGAGGAGCTGAGTCCCGAGCCGGGAAGCACCGTGGAGGTCACATAGGCGTCGAAGCCCCCTACCGGGCAGCCCAGGGCCGCGAAGCCCGCCGCCACCCCCCGGATGAGGGCGGCGGTGGAGTTGCACTCCTCCTGCTGGGGGGCAAGGTCGGTGACGTCGATCTCCACCGGGGCATAGCCCTGGGACAGCACCCGGATCCGGCTTTCCCCGTTGGGCCGGGCAGCCGCCAGGGTGTCCAGATTCACGGCGGCGGCCAGGACCCGGCCATGCTGATGGTCTGTGTGGTTGCCGCCGATTTCCGTCCGCCCGGGGGCGGAAAAATAGCGGGCAGGGGAGCCGCCGAAGGCGGCGGAAAAACCGGCGTCCAGGGCCTTTTTAGCCCCGCCGGAAAGCGTCAGCTGGGACATGCGAATGTCTCCTTCCTTAAATTCCGTAGACCAGCCAGATATAGATGTAGGCCGGGATGATGGCCGCCAGGGTGAAGGGAATGCCGATCTTGAAGAAGTCGGAATTTTTCACCTCCAGCCCCTCCTTCCGGAGGATGCCGATGCCGGTGATGTTGGCGGAGGCGCCGATGGGGGTCAGATTGCCCCCCAGGGTGGCCCCGGACAGCAGACCAAAGTACAGCGGCGTGGGGTCGATGCCCAGCCCCAGGGCCAGACTCTGCACCACCGGCAGCATGGTGGCCACATAGGGAATGTTATCCACAAAGGCGGAGATGGCCACGCTGGCCCAGACGATGACGGTGTAGATCAAAAATACATTTCCCCCGCCGGCCTTGGCCAGCAGCTCCGCCGCCGCGTCAATGACGCCTCTAGCGGTGATGCCGCCGATCATCAGGAACAGCCCTACCAGCAGCCCGATGGTCTCAAAGTCGATCTGCTTCAGCGGCTCGATCACGGCGGAAACGCTCTTTTTCCGGATGCAGTTGTATACCAGGCCGATGAGCAGCAGCCCGCAGCAGATCAGGCCGTTGGTGATCTCCGGCTTTTCCGGCAGGAAGGAGGCCAGGATCAGCAGCACCACTGTGCCGCCCAGCAGCACAGTGGGGACGTAGTCCTTTACCTCGGTGCGCTGACCCTTGGGAATGGGGTCCCGCTCCTTCCGGAAGAGCCAGCCTAATATGGCGGCGGAGATCAGGGCCCCCAGCTCCACGGCAAAGAAGATGCTGGGCCGGCCTTTGTACCAGAAGAAATCCAAAAAGCTCATCTGGGCGTAGGAGCCCAGCATGATGGCGGTGGTGTCTCCCACCAGCGTGGCGGCGCCCTGGAGATTGGAGGACACGGCGATGGCGATGATGAAGGGCACCGGGTTGGTCTTCAGCTTTTTGCAGATCTCCAGAGCCACCGGGGCGATCATCAGTACCGTGGCCACGTTGTCCACAAAGGCGGAGATCAGCCCCGCGAACAATGACAGCGCCACCGCCGCCCACAGGACGTTGGGCACCCGCTCCATGATCAGATCCGCCAGCAGCTCCGGCATCCGGCTCTCGATAAACAGAGCCACCAGGCCCATGGTGCCGGCAATCATCAGCAGCACGTTGAAGTCGATGCTTCCCCAGATCTGATCCAGGGGCAGCATTCCGGTGACGATGAAAATGGCGGCGGAGCCCAGGGCGATATAGGGCCGGAATTTGGGCAGGGCCAGCATGAGAATGTAGGTCAGGGCAAACAGAGCCAAAGCAGCCAGCATAACAGCACCTCATTGGTAAGAATCATTATCCAATAGTATAGCAAAAAACCCGGGCGGTGTAAATATTCCAATTGTAAAAAATCATCTTCCTAACCTAGGTTTTTGGGAAGCGGGTTGCGTTTTTCCCGGTTTTGGGATATAATGGAGGCAGTTTTGGAAGGAGGTCCGGCGATGGGGAAGCGGGATCTGTGGCTGATCGGGGGATTACTGCTCCTGGCGGCGGCGCTGTTTCTGAGCTCTTGGCTTCTGGGCAGGCCGGGGGCCTACGCGGTGGTGCGGGTGGACGGCCGGGAGGTGGCCCGCTACGCGCTGACCCAGAACGGGACCTATGAATTAAACGGCGGCACCAATCTTCTGGTCATTGAGGGCGGCGCCGCCCGGATCACGGAGGCGGACTGCCCCGACCGGCTGTGTGTCCGCCAGGGATGGATCTCCAAGGCCGGCCAGGTGATCACGTGCCTACCCAACCGGCTCACCGTCACGGTCTACGGCCCGGACGACGGGGTGGACGTTTATATGTAGGAGGAGCCAAGGTGAAAAAAAGCCGAAAGGTGACGGTCCTGGCCCTCTGCGCCAGTCTGGCCATGGTGCTGTCCTATGTGGAGAGCCTGTTTCCCGCCTTTGTGGCGGTGCCGGGGGTGAAGCTGGGCCTTGCCAATATTGCCGTGGTGTTTGCCCTGTATTCCCTGGGGTTCTGGGAGGCGGGGGTGGTGTCCCTGGTGCGGGCGGTGACGCTGGCCCTGCTCTTTGGCAACGGCGCCAGCCTGCTGTATTCCCTGGCGGGGGCCTGCCTGAGTCTGGCGGGGATGGCGGCGCTGAAAAAAACCGGCCTCTTCGCCCCGGTGTCTGTCAGTGTGGCGGGGGGCGTGCTCCACAACCTGGGCCAGATCGCCATGGCCTGCCTCCTGCTGGAGACCAACGTGATTTTTTATTACCTGCCCTATCTGATCCTCAGCGGCACCCTGGCGGGAATCGCCATCGGCCTGCTGGCGGGGTATCTGGTCCGGCGGATTCCCATCGACCCCTAGCGCCGGGCTTCCCGGCGCTGATATTTTATCCAAATTGGCGAAATTCCTCTTGCCTCTTGGGATATTTTTGATTATAATGTAGCAAAAAGGAGGGCGGTTATGCGAGAACTGGATGTGGCGGAGATCACCGCCTGCCTGGAGCGGCTGTGCGTCCAGGCCAATACCCGGCTCCCGGAGGATGTCCGTACCGCGCTGGACCGCCGCGCGGCAGAGGAGCCCTGGCCCCTGGCCCGGGAGATTTTGTCGGATATCCGGGAAAACTACCGGACGGCGGAGGCGGAAAACTTCCCCATCTGCCAGGA
>CANRQC010000132.1 GCA_947632695.1 uncultured Oscillospiraceae bacterium
CGGCGTTCCGGGCGGCCCGGCCAATGGTCTGGATCAGGCTGGTCTCGGAGCGGAGGAACCCCTCCTTGTCCGCGTCCAGGATGGCCACCAGACTCACCTCCGGCAGGTCCAGGCCCTCCCGCAGCAGATTGATGCCCACCAGCACGTCGAATTTTGCCATTCGCAGGTCCCGGATGATCTCCATCCGCTCCATGGCGCCGATATCCGAGTGCATATAGCGGACCTTGATCCCCGCTTTTTGGAGGTAAACCGTCAGATCCTCCGCCATTTTCTTGGTCAGGGTGGTCACCAGGACCCGCTCCTGCCGGGCAGTCCGGGCGTTGATCTCGCCGATTAGATCATCGATCTGGCCCTGGATGGGCCGGACCTCCACCTCCGGGTCCAGCAGGCCCGTGGGGCGGATCACCTGCTCCACGATCTGGCCGGAGCGGCTCTTCTCGTACTCCGACGGGGTGGCGGAGACGTAGATGATCTGGTTGAGCTTGCTGTCAAATTCCTCAAAATTCAAGGGCCGGTTGTCATAGGCCGAGGGCAGGCGGAAGCCGTAGTTCACCAGGGCCTCCTTCCGGCTCCGGTCCCCGGCGTACATGGCCCGGCACTGAGGGATGGTCACATGGCTCTCGTCGATAAACAGGAGAAAGTCCTTAGGAAAATAGTCCAAAAGGGTGGTAGGGGGCGTCCCCGGGGCCCGGCCGGAAATCACCCGGGAGTAGTTCTCGATGCCGTTACAGAAGCCGATCTCCGTCATCATTTCCAGGTCGTAGGCCGTCCGCTGAGCGATGCGCTGGGCCTCGATGAGCTTGTCGTGGGCCCGGAACCAGGCCACCTGCTCGTCGCACTCCTTCTGGATCTCCAGCATGGCCCGCTGCATCTTTTCCTTGGAGGTGACGTAGTGGCTGGCGGGGTAGATGGCCACATGCTCCACATACCGCTCCGCCATGCCGGTGACGGCGTTGATCTCCGCGATCCGGTCGATCTCGTCCCCGAAAAACTCCACCCGGATGGCCCGGCCGGACCAGTAGGCGGGATAGACCTCCAGGGTGTCCCCCCGGACCCGGAATTTGTTCCGGGAGAAGTCCAGGTCGTTCCGCTCATAGCGAATTTCCGCCAGCTTCCGGAGAATCTCGTCCATGGGCCGCTCCTGGCCCACCCGGAGGGAGATGACCATGTTTTTATAGTCGATGGGGTCGCCCAGGCCATACAGGCAGCTCACGGAGGCCACCACGATCACGTCCCGCCGCTCAAAAAGGGCGGAGGTGGCGCTGTGGCGCAGCCGGTCGATCTCTTCGTTCACGGCGGCGTCCTTTTCAATATAGGTGTCCGTGTGGGCGATATAGGCCTCGGGCTGATAATAGTCGTAGTAGGAAATGAAATACTCCACCGCGTTGTTGGGGAAAAACTCCCGAAACTCGGAGCAGAGCTGGGCCGCCAGGGTCTTGTTGTGGGCCAGGACCAGGGTGGGCCGGTTTAAGTTGGCGATCACCGATGCCATGGTGAAGGTCTTGCCGGAGCCGGTGACCCCCAAAAGAGTCTGCTCCCGCAGGCCCCAGTTCACCCCGTTGGTCAGGGCCTGAATGGCCTCCGGCTGATCCCCGGCGGGGGTGTAATCCGATACAAGGGTAAATCGATCCATTTTACTTCCTTTCACCGGGCCGGTAATACCCGGACTGGGCCAGGGAGACATAGTCTCCGTCCGCCACCACGATGTGGTCCGCTAAACACACCTCCACCGCCGCCAGGGCGTCCGCCACCAGCTGGGTGGTGCGCACGTCTTCCCCGGAGGGCAGGGCCAGACCGCTGGGATGGTTATGGGCCAGCACCACGGAGGTGGCGTTGGCCCAGAGGGCCACCTCCACGATCCGGCGGATGGACACGGCGGCGGAGTTGATGCTCCCCTCCCCCACCTTTTTACAGCACAGCACCTTGCACTTGGCGTCCAGGCACAGGAGAAACACGGTCTCCTCGGGCAGGCAGTGGAAATAACTGAGCAGGTACTCCCCGCACTTTTCCGTGGTGTTCAGGATCCTGGCGCCGGTGGTGCGGTTCACCAAGTAATACCGGGCCAGGGCCGGCACCAGGCGCAAAAGCGTAGATGCGTTTTCCCCCACGCCCTCTACCCGCTCCAGCTCCTCCGCCGGCGCCTCCAGCACCTGGGCAAGGGAGCCGAAGTGCTCCAGCAGCGCCTCGGCGATGGGCCGGGTGTCCTTCCTGGGCACACAGTAGAACAGCAAAAGCTCCAAAACGTACACCTGCTCGAAATTATCCAGCCCTTCCGCGCGAAAGCGGTTTTTCAGCCGCTGACGGTGCCCCTCATGATTGACCATATTTTTCACCTCTGCCCTTGTTTCCCCTTGCTATTTTTTTACTTTTTCGCTAAAATAGGATTATCGAATTTCGTCGAAACCCGCCGCCGCAAGTTTTTTGAAATTCTGCGCAAGATATGCCTTGGGGTCTGCCCCAGGCTGACCAGGCATGGGGCCCCGTCCCCCGCCGTCGTGAGGAGGAAATGTCATGGAACGACCCGATGACGCAATGGAACTGCTGGATCTGATCCTCCAGCCCGCGTTCTGCGTAAAAGATGGCCGGATTCAGAAGGTCAACGCCGCAGCCGCCAGCCGGATGCTCTCCGTAGGGGATGCGCTGGGCCCGCTGCTGCGCACCGGTCAGGAGGAATATGCCGCCTTCACCGGCGGATGTCTCTATCTAGTTCTGGAAATCAGCGGCGCGCCCTGCGGCGCCTCCGTCACCCGCCATGGGGACACAGACGTGTTTTTATTGGAGCAGGATGAAGAGCAGGAAAATCTGCGGGCCATGGCCCTGGCGGCCCAGGAGCTGCGGGAGCCCCTGTCCGTGATCATGACCGTCACCGACGCGCTGTTCCCGATTCTGACTTCCCAGGAAAAGGGCATGGACGCCCAAACCGCCCGGATCAATCGGGGACTTTTCCAGATGCTCCGGGTGGTGAGCAATATGTCCGACGCCGCCCGGTTCTCCGGGGAGACCGCCGGCCACATGGAGACCCGGGACATCTCCCAGATCTTCGACGAGCTGTTTGAACGGGCCGAGGGACTGATGGCCCACACCGGCCTGACCCTTCACTATACCGGTCTGCGGCAGCGGGTCTTCTGCCTGGTGGACGGGGAACGGCTGGAACGGGCGGTGTACAACCTCCTGTCCAACGCTATGAAGTTCACCCCCAAGGGCGGCGCCGTGGAAGCCAAGGTTCAGCGGAAGGGAGAGAAGCTCTATCTCTCCGTTCAGGACAACGGCTGCGGCGTGCCGGAGGCGATCCAGTCCACGATCTACTCCCGCTATCTGCGGCAGCCGGGGGTAGAGGACGGGCGGTACGGCATCGGCCTGGGCATGCTGCTGGTGCGTTCCGCCGCCGCCTGCCATGGCGGCACCGTGCTGATGGAGCAGATCCCCGACGGCGGGGTGCGGTTTACCATGACCATCGCCATCCGCCAGAATGTCCGGCCCACCCTGCGCAGTCCCATGCTACAGGTGGACTATGCCGGGGAGCGGGATCACGCCCTGACGGAGCTTTCCGACTCTCTGCCAAGTCTTTTATACAACAATATCAACTGATCTGCTCCCCGGCTCGCCGGGGAGTTTTTCAGCCCTCCAGGCACCGGCGGAGGTACTTGCCGGTATAACTGGCCGGACACTGAGCCACCTCCTCAGGGGTGCCCTCCGCCACCAGATAGCCGCCCTCGTCGCCCCCCTCGGGGCCCAGGTCGAGAATATAATCCGCCGTCTTGATGACGTCCAGATTGTGTTCGATCACCACCACGGTGTTGCCCATATCTACCAGGGCCTGGAGCACTTGGATCAGCTTGGCAACGTCCGCCGCGTGGAGGCCGGTGGTGGGCTCGTCGAGGATATAGACGGTCTTCCCCGTGGAGGCCCGGGCAAGCTCCGTGGCCAACTTGACCCGCTGGGCCTCGCCGCCGGAAAGGGTGGTGCTGGATTGACCCAGCTTTACATAACCCAGGCCCACCTCCACCATGGTCTGGGCCTTGCGGCGGATCTTGGGCAGATTTTCAAAGAAATCCACCGCCTCCTCCGCCGTCATGTCCAAGACCTGGGCGATGTTTTTGCCCTTATAGAGCACCTCCAGGGTCTCCCGGTTGTATCGCTGCCCGTGGCAGACCTGGCAGGGAACGTACACGTCCGCCAGGAAGTGCATCTCAATTTTCACCAGACCGTCGCCGCAGCAGGCCTCGCAGCGGCCGCCCTTGACGTTGAAGGAGAACCGGCCCGGGCCGTAGCCCCGCATTTTCGCGTCGGCGGTGGAGGCGAACAGGTCCCGGATGTCGTTGAACAGCCCCGTATAGGTGGCCGGATTGGACCGAGGGGTGCGGCCGATGGGGCTCTGGTCGATATCGATGACCTTGTCCAGGTTTTCCAGCCCCGTGATCCCCCGGCAGGCCCCCGGCCGGGTACGGGCGTGGTTCAGCTTGCTTAAAAGGGTCTTGTTCAGCACCTCCCCCACCAGGCTGGACTTGCCGGAGCCGGAAACGCCGGTGACGCAGGTGAAAGCCCCCAGGGGGATCCGCACGTCGATGTCCTTCAGGTTGTTCTCCGCCGCCCCCAGAATTTGCAGGTACTGCCCGTTTCCCGGACGGCGGCGGGCCGGCACCGGGATCCGTTTGGCGCCGGACAGGTACTGCCCGGTGACGGACCGGGGCTCCGCCATAATGTCCGCCAGGGTGCCGGCGGCCACGATCTCGCCGCCGTGACTTCCCGCGCCGGGGCCCACGTCCACAATAAAATCGGCGGCGCGCATGGTGTCCTCGTCATGCTCCACCACGATCAGGGTGTTCCCCAAGTCCCGAAGGCGCTTCAAGGTGGCCAGCAGCTTATCGTTGTCCCGCTGGTGCAGGCCAATGGAGGGCTCGTCCAGGATATACAGCACCCCCATCAAAGAGGAGCCGATCTGGGTAGCCAGGCGGATCCGCTGGCTCTCCCCGCCGGAAAGGGTGGCGGAGGAGCGGGACAATGTCAAATATTGAAGCCCCACGTCCTTCAAAAACTGGAGCCGGGAACGGATCTCCCGCAGGATCTGCTGGGCGATCACCGCCATGTTCCCCTCCAAATGGAGGCCGTCCACAAATTCCAGGGCCTTGCCCACGCTCATGCGGCAGAAGTCCATGATGCCGATGCCCCCCACGGTGACGGCCCGGGCAATGTCCGAAAGCCGGTCCCCATGGCACTGGGGGCAGGGCGCGGTGGTCATGCAGCTCTCCAG
>CANRQC010000133.1 GCA_947632695.1 uncultured Oscillospiraceae bacterium
ATGGGAGAGAGTATGGATATTTTTGCGATCATCAAGCTGCTGGGCGGCTTGGCAATGTTCCTGTACGGCGTGGAGATTATGGGCGACGGCCTGAAGAACAGCTCCGGCGAGACCCTGAAACGGGTGCTGGAACGGGTGACGGGCAATCCCCTGATGGGCGTGCTCACCGGCACCCTGGTCACGGCAGTGATTCAGAGCTCCACCGCTACCATCGTTCTCACAGTCGCGCTGATCGGCGCCGGGGTGCTGTCATTGCGGCAGGCGGTGTCTATCGTGCTGGGCGCCAACATCGGTACCACCATCACGGCTCAGATCATCCGTCTGATGGACATTGACGCCGGTGGAAATGTGTTTTTGGAATTTTGCAGGCCTGAGAACCTGGCCCCGGTGGCCATGGTGGTGGGCATCGTGCTGATTATGTTCGTCAAGCGCAACGGCGCCAAGACGGTGGGAGATATCTTTATCGGCTTCGGCATCCTCTTTTCCGGCCTGATGAATATGACCGCCGCCGTGGAACCCCTGTCGGAATCCGCCGCGTTCTCCAACATCCTGTCCCAGTTTGCCAATATCCCGGTGCTGGGCATCGTCATCGGCCTGGTGCTGACGGTGATCGTTCAGAGCTCTTCGGCTATGGTGGGTATGCTCCAGGCCCTGTCCTCCACCGGCGCCATGACCTTTTCCATGGTGTATCCCATCATCATGGGCATCAACTTGGGCACCTGCGTCACCACCGCCATGGTCTGCTCCATCGGCGCCTCCAAGGACGCCAAGCGGACCGGCGTGGTGCATATCGCCTTTAACACCATTGGCACCGTGGCTTTTATGATCGTCATGTCCCTGATGCACCATTTCCAGGTCTTTGGAGAGGCGTTTTGGGTGCGCACGGTGGACAGCGGCGGCATCGCCAATTTCCAGACGGTGTTCAATCTGCTGACCGCCGTGGCCCTGCTGCCCTTTACCTCCCAGCTGGTGGCCCTGTCCCGGATCATCGTCCGGGAGGACAAGCCTCAGGAGCAGCCCCATCCGGAGCTTTGGACCCTGGACGAGCATCTGTATATCTCCCCGGCGGTGGCCGTCAGCGAGGCCACCAAGGCGGTGGCCGCCATGGGCCAGGTTGCCAAGGAGAATTTTGCCCGCTGCTACGCCCTACTGGATAAGTACGATCCCTCGGTGATCGACAAGATCAACGCCGAGGAGGAGACCTTGGATAAATTTGCCGACCAGTCCGACCGGTTCTTCATCGGCCTGTCCAAGGTGGTGGAGACGGAGCAGGACGACCGGCAGCTGGATATGCTGATGCAGACCGTGCCCTGCTTCGAGCGGATCGGGGACTACGCCACCAACCTGATGGAGCTGGCCCAGAACCTGAACGAGAAGGGAGCCGAGCTGTCCCCGGTGGCGAAAAAGGAGCTGGCCCTTATCGGCGGCGCGGTCAGTGAAATCCTGGATATCACCGTCAACGCCATGGCCACCGACAACAATCGCACCGCCAAGGCCATTGAGCCCCTGGAGGAGGTCATCGACGATATGGTGATGATCCTCCGGGCCCGGCACACCAAGCGGCTGAAGGCTGGGGACTGCAACGTGGATTCCGGCCTGGTGTTCATGGAGACGCTGACCTATTTGGAGCGTGCCTCGGACCAGTGTTCCTCCGTGGCGCTGATGATGCTGGCCCGGAACAACAAGGCGATCCTTCTAAACCACGCCGCCTACCTCCGGGAGATCCACCAGGGCAACGACGCGGCCTACCGGGCCGAATGCGATCGCCGCCGGAAGCAGTATATCGCGCCGCTGAAGGCCATTCAGTAAAGAAAAACACCCCCGGGGGCCGTTTGCGGCCCCCGATTTTTCTAAGAAAATAAGGAATCGGCCCCATTTCGGTTGTATAATAGACAAAGGGCGCTGCAGAGCCCCGCAAGTTAGGAGGACCCCATGGAGAGCGGTGAAAGTAGCTACCGCCGTTACCTGGACGGAGACGAAAGCGCGTTCGAGGAGATCATGCTTGCGTACCGGGACAGTCTGACTTTTTTTATCCACCGCTATGTCCGGGATCTGGACGCGGCGGAGGATATCGCCATCGACGTCTTTACGGATCTGGTCGTCCATCCCAAGCGGTACAATTTTGAGACCAAATTGAAGACCTACCTGTTCATGCTGGGCCGCGGCCGGGCCCTGAACTACATCAAGTGGCGGCAGCGGCGGCAGCGCTTGGAACAGTCGGCCATGCTTCCGGAGGAAGAGGAGCTGTCGGAGCGCCTTCACGCAAGCGAGCGGCGGGAGGTGGTCCGCCAGGCCCTTTCCCAGCTCCCGCTGTCCATGCGGGAGGCGGTGGAGCTGGTGTATTTCCAGGAACTGAGCTATCAGGAGGCCGGCGGAATTATGAGGAAGACCCCCAAGCAGGTGGACAATCTACTCTACCGGGCCAAGGGAGCCCTGCGCTCCCTCCTGGGGAAGGAAGGAGAAGAGCTTCTATGAGAAGCCAAGAGGAATTTAACGCGGAGGTCTTCCGCCGGGGCGCAAAGCGGAAGGACCGCCGCCGGAAGGCCCGGCGTCTGGCGCTGCTGGCGGCGCCCCTGGTGGCAGGGGGACTGCTGTGGACGGCGCTGTCCGGGAGCGCGGAAAAGCGATTCAATGATTACCAAGAGGCGGCGCCGCTTTCGCTGGAGGTGGACAGGGAGTCGGTCCTGAGCACCGCCGCCAGCCCTACCCAGAAGGCCCGGGAGAACGCGCCTACGGACGCCGCCCCTGAAAAAGAGAATCAGGAGTCTGGGCAGCTCTGGCTCCGGGACCCGGCGGGGGAGGAGCTGGTGTATTCGGCGGAGGAAGCGGCGGAGATTTTAGCGGTCCTGTCCCAGGCCGGGCCGGCGGACAGCGCGCCCAACGCCCCGGAGGCCGCTTTGGAGCAGGTAATGCTGCTGGGGATCACCGGCCAGGAGGCGACCTACCGCCTGACCGCCACGGCGCTGTACCGGGACGGGGCGCTGCTGGACCTGACCCAGGACCAGGTGGATGCTCTTTGGGCCCAAGTGGAGGCCCTGCTGCCTACAGAAGGAGGAACGGGAAAATGAAAAACGGGAAAAAGATGCTTTGCTTTGCCCTGATCCTGGGGCTGCTGCTGCCCTGCCTTTCCGGCTGCGCCGCCGCCCAGGGAGAGGATCTGATGAAGGACGCGGTGATCCAGGTGGGCCAGCCCAACCCCTATTTGAGCGAGGCCGGGGACTTCCGGGAGCCCACCATCTATCCGTCCGAAGCGGTTTGGATCGTGGATCAGGCGGGGACGTGCTATGCGTTTGAAAATGGGGAGGCGGAGGACCTCTGCCAGGCCCTTTTGGCGGCGGTGCGGGGGGCCGAGCAGTCGGAATATGCCGAGGAGGACCTGCTGACCCGGGAGCCTAAGTGGTACCGGATGCGGCTCACCCAGGATGGGGAGGTTTTCAACTTGACCCTGACCCCCTGGACCCTCTACCGTGACGAATACAGCATCTATTTGAGGAACTCCGACGAGGCCCATGCCCTCTACCAGCAGGCCCGGGCGCTAATCGCCCAGCAGGACGCCCCTTTTGTGAATGCCCAGATGGCCTTCGCCCTGGACCTGTTCCAGCGGACGGTGAAGGACAATGAAGGGCAAAATGTCCTGGTTTCGCCCATGTCGCTGTCCCTGGCCCTAGCCATGACCGCCAACGGCGGGGTGGGGGAGACCCTGCGCCAAATGGAGCAGCTTCTGGGGCAGGGGATGTCTATTTCGGAGCTGAACGAGGCGTACAGAAATTATGTTAACCATCTTCCCTCCAGCGAGGGCGCCCGCCTCCAGCTGGCCAACGCCATATGGTTCAAGGATACGCCGGATTTTACTGTGAGCGCGGACTTTTTGGCCGCCAACGCCGCCTACTACGGCGCCGGCGCCTACCAGGCCCCCTTTGACGAGGGGACCCGGCAGGAGATCAACCGCTGGGTGAAGGACAAGACCGACGGCATGATCGACGGCATCCTGGACAAGCCCATCGACGAGGACGCGGTGATGTTCCTGCTCAACGCCCTGGCCTTCGAGGCCAAGTGGCAGGCCCCCTATGAAAAAACCGACGTCTTTGACGCCCCCTTCTATCCCGCCCAGGGAGGCAGCAAAACGGTGGAAATGCTCCCCGGCGGCGGGCAGTACTATGAAGACGACCAGGCGGTGGGGGTGGGCCTCCGCTACCTGGGTGGGGACTATGCCTTTATTGCCCTGATGCCCAAGGCGGGCGTGGATATTCAGGACTATATCGCCGGCATGGACCCGGCGGCGCTGCTTCAGACCCTGGCCCAGGAATCGGAGGTGGCAGTCCACTCCTGGCTGCCCAAATTCAAAATCGAGGGCAGCTACTCCCTGGTGGAGACTCTGGCGGCAATGGGCATTCCCAACGCCTTCCAGAACGCGGAATTTTCCGGCATGGGGCAGAGCCAGGACCCGCTCTACATTGCGGAGGTCCTGCAAAAGACCTTCCTCCAGGTGGATGAGGACGGCACCAAGGCCGCCGCCGCCACCTCGGTGCAGATGACTGCCATGATGGAGCCGGAGCAGGCGATGGAAGTCCACCTGGACCACCCCTTCGTCTACATGATCGTGGACACCCGGACCAATCTGCCGCTGTTCCTCGGCGTGGCCATGGATTTGGGAAAGTGAGGGAGACCCCATGGATAAAAGAGAAAAATGGGCCATTTTGCTGGCGGTGACCGCCTTTATCGCGGCGTATCTGATCTGCTGCTACATCCCCGCCTGGCGGATCAAGCTGGCGGCGGACCCGCTGACCTATTTTGCGGAGAGTCTGCGGCACATGATGACCTTGAAGCTGGGCATCGCCACCGTGGCGGCCCTGGTGGCTGGGATCTGCCCCTATCTGCTCCCCCGGCGGGAGCAAACGTGACGCCAGCGCCGCCCACGAGGCCGGGCGGCGAGGGAAAATGGCCGCCCCCAATTCCTGGGGGCGGCCAAACCGCCGGAAAATCTATTTGGGTTTTCCAGCAAGAAAAAACTTATATAGATTTCCGCCCGTGGGTCCTCCACAGGCGGGAATTTTCATTCATGCTCCAGGGCGGCCTTGACAAAGCCGTAGAACAGGGGATGGGGCCGGTCGGGGCGGTCTTATACTTTTCCCGTACTTTTTCCGTGTATCCAACTGGAACTGTGCTCTTAATTACCATAATCGCCTTGTCA
>CANRQC010000134.1 GCA_947632695.1 uncultured Oscillospiraceae bacterium
GGACCGGCTGACGCCAAAATCGTCGCAGTGGCTGTACCCATACCCGGCGGCCACGGGAGAAAAGGCCTTGAGCCCGTAGGCAGGCTTCCACTCCTCCCCTGCCTGGATGGCGAAGCTGCCCAGCAGTCCTCCCAGGGCGGCGTCGTAGGCGGCGTGGTAATAGTCATAATATTTATAAAGCGCCCCCAGCAGCTCCTCCGGGGACCGGTCCCCTTCCAAGTCCTTCGCCGCCTGTTTGACGGAAGCCAGACCGCATTTTCCCCCGGTCCGGCAGGCCGCCAGGGCCAGAATGTCGATCCAGGACAGGTGCTTTTCCTGATCAAAGGTCTCAATGTCCCGGTCCATGGCGTATTTCAGCGCCTCGTAGGGCGGCTGAAAGTCCACCCACCGGATGGTCTGGGCCTGGGCCGGCGCCGCCGTTAGCATCAGCGCCAGCAGCAAAGAAAAAATCCGCCGCGGCATATCCCTCACCTCTCGGTTTAGAATATCCCGCGGCGGATGGCGTTACTCCATGTAAAATCAGGAAAGATCCTGCCGGATTCCCTTGGCGATCCGGTAGATGTCCTCCATGGAGGAAATGTCGGAGATCTGGGCCTTGTAATACCCGCTGTGGGCCACGCCCCGGAGATACCAGGCAAAGTGCTTCCGGGCCTCCAGACAGGCGATCCGCTCCCCCTTGTCCGTCCGGGCCAGCTCAAACTGCCGCACCGCCGTGTCCACCCGCTGTGCCAGCGGCGGCCGGGCGGGAACCGGCTCCCCGGCCAGAACCGCCCGAATTTCCGCAAAGACCCAGGGGTCCCCAAAGGAGGCCCGGCCGATCATCAGCCCGTCGGCCCCGGTGCGGCCCAGGCACTGGCGGGCGGTCTCCCCGTCCACAATGTCGCCGTTGGCGATCACGGGAATGGAGAGCCGGGACTTGACCTTTCCGATCAGGTCATAGTCCGCTCGGCCGGAATAGAGCATGGCCCGGGTCCGGCCGTGGACCGTCACCAGATCGGCGCCGCTGTCCTCCATCCGCTTGGCAAAGTCCACCACGTTCAGGCTCCCCCGGTCCCAGCCCAAGCGGCACTTCACCGTCACAGGGACCTTTACCGCCCCCTTTACCGCCGCCACGATTTTTCCCGCCAAGGCCGGGTCCCTCATCAGGGCGCAGCCGTCCCCGTTGTTCGCCACCTTGGGCATGGGGCAGCCCATGTTGAGATCGATAAAGTCGCAGCCGGAAATTTCCAGGGCCAGCTGGGCCCCCCGGGCCATGATCTCCGGGTCGTTTCCGAAGATCTGGGCCCCGCAGAGCCCTGCCGGCGTTTTTTTCAGCAACGCCGCGCTCTTTTTGTCCTGATAGTTGAGGGCCCGGGAGGAGACCATCTCCGTGACCGTTCCATCGGCTCCCAGCTCCTGGCAGATCTGCCGGAAGGCCCAGTCCGTCACCCCCGCCATGGGGGCCAAAAACAGCGGCTTTTCCAATTCCAATCCGCCCAGGCGCACCGGTCATCCCTCCCAAAATATTTGGGAGTATTCTATCACATCTTGGCGCCTAAGTCAAATCAGAACTGTCAGAAGCCAAATGGCGCCCATCACCAACGCGCCTCCCACGGCCCACACCGGCCCGGCCCAGAGAAACGGTTTCTTTTTCCGCGCCGGGTTGCTAATAAGGCGCTTCGCTTCCTTTAAAAGCGCCTCGTCGGTGACGCCTTCCCGGCCCACCGCCTCGTCCTTGAGAATAAAAATGGCCTGCTCAAACAGCTCCGGCTCCGGAGAATGTACCACGATTACCTGCCGGGACACCCCTTTGACCATACTGACCGCCTCCTTTTGCCCATAGGATTCCCCCTTGGAAATCTTTTCATACCGAAAAATTGCCGGGCTCCCAGCGGAGCCCGGCAAAGGTTGGATTAAGGTTTACATAACATAACTGGCCGCATTGATAACGTCCGTCTCCTGGCCCTCCGGCTCGGACTGTAGGGACTGCTGCCCGATCTGGGCCACATCCTCGCACACAGCGGTCACCGCGTCCTCCTGCTCCGGGGCGCACTGGACAGTGGCGCAGTCCTCGATCCGCAGCCGCTCCAGGATCAGCTTCTTGTCCACATCCGGGTCGATGAGTACCTTGACGCAGTCCATGACCCTCAGGCCGTTGGGACAGTTCTCCAGAAGCCACTGGGTGATCCGTACATTGGAGGTGTCCTCAATGATCCGGCCCCGGTCCTTCTTGGGGCGAAGCAGCTTCACATCCCCGTCGATCTCCGCCTTTTCCAGCAGCAGCTCCCGCAGCTCCGGCGGCACCTGGACATCTCCCCGGATGTGGAGATAGTCCGCGTTTCGCAGGAATGCCTCCCCCTCCGGCTTCACCACCGCGTCCCCCAGGATGTAGAGCCTGGTCCCATATCGCTTTTCCGTCACCTCGTCCAGCGCCAGATCGTCCAGCGCCACCTTGGTCCCGTCGGGCACCGGCACCAGCTCCGTCCGCTCGTCGATCAGGGGGAGCAGCGCCTCCAGCAGTCCCTCCGCCACCAGCGCCTCCCCTGTCTGGAACCGGGCCCCCTTGGCCGCCAGGACCGCCGGGTCCAGCTTGGGGTCCACAAAGATCATCCGCTTGGCGGACCAATAAAGGGCGTTCTTGGCCCGAAGGGCAAAGGTCCGGTCGATCACCGCCGACCGCTTCAGCACAATGGCCCCGTCGGGGTAGCAGGTGGTCGAGCCGTTGATCTGAAACCGTCCCAGATAGCCCGCCATGCTCTCCGGGCAGCGGATGGAGCCGTTGACCGTGCCCCCCACATACTGCTCCAGGATTTCCTCCGTCCCCGCCTCGATCTCTAAAGACCCGTTGACCAGCAGGAACCGCTTTGCCTTGGGAATGGGCCCATCCCGGCGGATGGACTCTATCCCGTTGACGATCTGGGCCTCCACATCTTCCGGCACCACCGTCACCTCGGCGGTGTTGAGCGCCACCCGGTACTTCGCCAGCAGCGCCTGGCTCCGGGGCGACACCAGGACGGACGCGGAATTGACGGTGATTTTCTCATACGCCGCCAGGGTCTCCTCGGAGACGTTCCGGGCGTCGCACAGCGCGCAGTTGATTTTCAGTTGTTTTCCCATTGTTTGCATCCTCCTTTATGATCGGGGGGCAAGCCACTTGCGGAGCGCCTTGGCCGACCGGCTCAGCTTGGCCCGGACGGTCCCGGCGGGGAGGCAGTACAGCTCCGCCAGCTCCCGGGCGGTATACCCTTCCAGATACCGCAGACGAAACATCGTCCGGTCCGGCTCCGGCAGCCGGGCCAGGAGCAGCTCGGTCTCCACCCGCCCGTAGCCCGGTTCTTCGACTGCGGCATCCTCCTCCGGGGGAAGGCTGGCTTCCTCCAGAACCCGCCGCCGGTGCCGGTCGATGGCCAGATTCTTTACCGTCCGATACAACCAGGCCCGCTTCTGGGCCGGGCCCAGGTCCAGGAAGCCTTCCCCGGCCTGGAGCGCCCGCAAGAACGCCTCCTGAGTCAGATCGCCTGCTTCCTCGCCCCAAGCCCGGCGGCAGTAGGCCGCCAGCTCCGGGTAGAGCCTTTGGTACAGCTCCTCCCACATTGGCTTTCCCTCCCTTCTGCTTGGATAACGAACGGGGCGGGAAAAGTGCTGCAAAAATTTTTACCAGCCGCCAAAGTGGGGCCTGCCTGGGAAAAAAGCGCCTTCTAATCCCGCTCCTTGGGCCGCTTGTACCGTCCCTGGGGCTCCCAGGCCGGCAAGGGATAGCGCTGCATAGCCCCGAAGATCCGCTCCTTTAACTCCGGGTAGCGCTGGCTCAGCTGGAAAATCAGTTCTTTCGTCTCCTCCCGTTTGGTGTGCTTGTCCACGGGGCAGCGGTTCTTCGCCACCGGCAGCTCCCGCTCCTGGGCAAAATGGGCGATGGTCTGCTCATGAATATAGAGCATCGGGCGAATTTGGATGATCCCCGTCCGGTCCAGATGGGTCACGGGCTGGAAGCAGCTAATCCGCCCCTCATAGAGCAGGGACATCAGGAAGGTCTCCACCGCGTCGTCATAGTGGTGCCCCAGGGCCAGCTTGTTGCACCCATGGTCCAGCAGCGCCTGGTCCAGGGCCCCCCGGCGCATTTTGGCGCACATGGAACAGGGGTTCTTCTCCCGCCGGTACTGGAAGATCACCGGCCCGATCTGAGTCTCCACCCGGGTGTAGGGCACTTCCAGCTCCCGGCACAATTCCCGCAAGCTCTCGTCCTCCAGGCCCAAGCCCATGTCGATGGTGACGGCCTCTAAGGAAAAGGGCCGGTCATAGTATTTTTGCAGCTCCCGCAGCAGCACCAGCAGCGTTATGGAGTCCTTCCCGCCGGACAGGCCCACGGCGATCCGGTCCCCGGCCTCGATCATCTGATAGTCCTCCACGCAGCGGCGGAGCATCCCCACCAACTTTTGCACGGCACATTCCCCCAAAGTGAAAAATAGAAAGTGAGTATTTAGGAGTATTTCAGTGAAAAACAAAGCATTTTTGAGCGAATCCAACATTTTAGAAAAAAGTGGTTGACAAATTTCTTCCTTTGTGATATAAAAGGGAGGCGTCTGGGGCGATTATACCGCCCCAGCCTGGATTTGTCAAATTTTTACCGATATCGGAGGAAAGCATATGTCCAGCACACTCGCAAAAAAGGAGACCGTAGAGCGCAAGTGGTACGTCCTCGATGCCGCCGGGAAGCCCCTGGGCCGCACCGCCGTCGTTGCCGCCAAGCTGCTGCGGGGCAAGCACAAGGTGGATTTCACCCCCAACGTGGACTGCGGTGACTACGTCATCATCATCAACACCGACAAGGCCGTTCTCACCGGTCGCAAGAGCGAGCAGAAGCTCTACCGCCGGGTGTCCGGTTGGATCGGCGGCATGAAGGAGACCAAGGCCCGCATCATGATGGAGACCCGTTCCGACCACGCCATGGAGCTGGCTGTCAAGGGGATGCTCCCCAAGAACACCCTGGGCCGCGGCTGCCTGACCCGCCTGCATCTGTACAAGGGCGGCGAGCATCCCCATGCCGCCCAGAAGCCCGAAGCATGGACCCTGGACTGATTTGGAGGTAATGTAAGATGTACGAGAGCAAGCAGAAGTATAGCTACGGCACCGGCCGTCGGAAGTCCTCCGTGGCCCGGGTCCGGGTGTATGAAAACGGCACCGGCA
>CANRQC010000135.1 GCA_947632695.1 uncultured Oscillospiraceae bacterium
ATGGCAATCCATTTGTGTCTCCTCCTTCTTTTGATTTCATCGTTAGTATGCCTCCCGCCGGGGAAAACATACGGTTTAACCCGTTGCATTTCCAAGGCGGATGTGTTATCATGGAAAAAAACAAAAAGGATGGAAAAGTGCCATGACTTTGATCGCGCCCTCGATCCTCTCCGCGGATTTTGCCAATTTGGAGCGGGACATCCATGTAATCGCCGCCAGCGAGGCGGATCTGGTCCATGTGGACGTGATGGACGGGCTGTTTGTGCCCAACATCACCATTGGCATCCCGGTGGTGCGGGCGCTGAAAAAGGTCTCTCCCCTGCCTCTGGACGTGCATCTAATGATCGACCGGCCCCTGCGCTATGTGGACGCCTTCTGTCAGGCGGGGGCAGACTATGTGACCGTCCATGTGGAGGCAGACGAGCCGGAAAATACCCTGGCCGCCCTGCGGCGTGTCCGGGCGCTGGGAAAGAAAAGCGGGCTGTCCCTAAAGCCCGGCACCCCGGCGGAAGCGGTGAGGCCCTTCTTGCCTGAGAGCGATCTGGTGCTGGTGATGACGGTGGAGCCGGGGTTCGGCGGCCAGGCCTTCATGGCCGGCCAGATGGAAAAGCTCCGCACCCTTCGGGCCTGGCGGGATCTGGAATGCCCCAAGTGCCTGCTGGAGGTGGACGGCGGCGTGGATTTGGCCACGGGGCCTGTCTGCCGGGAAAACGGGGCCCAGGTGCTGGTGACCGGGTCGGCCTACTTCCGGGCGGAGGACAAAAGTGCCTTTGTGAAACAGCTCAGACAATGATTTTTATTGACATTCTTCCCCTGTATGGGTATAATAACAGATGGAAAATTTGGTTTTTCCGGAAAGCTAAACCTATGGCGGCCGGCTCCGCCAATTTGAAAGGAAGGAATATGCCATGATTTATAGCGCAGAAGTTCAGCATATGTGCCCCGTCGCCAAGGGCGCGTATCACGGCCCCGCTCCCATTCCCGAGGAGGGCAAGTGGGTCCAGGCCAAGCAGATCAGCGACATCAGCGGCTTCACCCACGGCATCGGCTGGTGCGCTCCCCAGCAGGGCGCCTGCAAGCTGACCCTGAACGTGAAGGAGGGCATCATCCAGGAGGCGCTGGTGGAGACCATCGGCTGCTCCGGCATGACCCACTCCGCCGCCATGGCCAGCGAGATCCTCATCGGCAAGACCATCCTGGAGGCGCTGAACACCGACCTGGTGTGCGACGCCATCAACACCGCCATGCGGGAGCTGTTTTTGCAGATCGTCTACGGCCGGAGCCAGAGCGCCTTCTCCGAGGACGGGCTGGCAGTCGGCGCGTCCCTGGAGGACCTGGGCAAGGGCCTGCGGAGCCAGATCGGCACCATGTTCGCCACCAAGCTCAAGGGACCCCGGTACCTGGAAATGGCGGAGGGCTACGTCACCCGCTGCGCCCTGGACGAGGACAACCTGATCATCGGCTATGAATTTATCAACCTGGGCAAGATGATGGACTTTATCAAGAAGGGCGACGACGCCGCTGTCGCTCTGGAAAAAGCGAAGGGTCACTATGGCCGTTTTGAAAACGCCCATAAGTATATCGACCCCCGGAAAGACTAAGAGGAGGGCGCGGACATGGCTTTGTTTGAAGGTTACGAACGGAAAATCGACAAGATCAACGGGGTCCTGGCCCAGTATGGCATCTCCAGCGTGGAGGAATGCCGGGAGATCTGTCAGGCCAAGGGCTTTGATCCCTACACCATCACCAAGAATATCCAGCCCATCTGCTTCGAGGACGCCGCCTGGGCCTACACCGTGGGCGCCGCCATCGCCCTGAAGAAGAACGTGAAGAACGCCGCCGAGGCCGCCGAGGCCATCGGCATCGGCCTGCAGGCTTTCTGCATCCCCGGCTCCGTAGCCGAGGACCGGAAGGTTGGTCTGGGCCATGGCAACCTGGGCGCCATGCTCCTGCGGGACGAGACCAAGTGCTTCGCCTTCCTGGCCGGCCACGAGTCCTTCGCCGCCGCCGAGGGCGCCATCGGCATCGCCCGTTCCGCCAACAAGGCCCGGAAGGAGCCCCTGCGGGTCATCCTGAACGGCCTGGGCAAGGACGCCGCCCAGATCATCAGCCGGATCAACGGCTTCACCTACGTGCAGACCCAGTTCGACTACTACACCGGCGAGCTGCACATCGTCAAGGAGTACAAGTACTCCGACGGCGAGCGGGCCGCCGTCCGCTGCTTCGGCGCCGACGACGTCCGGGAGGGCGTGGCCATCATGCACCACGAGGGCGTGGACGTGTCCATCACCGGCAACTCCACCAACCCCACCCGGTTCCAGCATCCCGTGGCTGGCACCTATAAGAAGGAGTGCGTGGAGCAGGGCAAGAAGTACTTCTCCGTGGCCTCCGGCGGCGGCACCGGCCGGACCCTGCATCCCGACAACATGGCCGCCGGTCCCGCTTCCTACGGCATGACCGACACCATGGGCCGGATGCACTCCGACGCCCAGTTCGCCGGCTCCTCCTCCGTGCCCGCCCATGTGGAAATGATGGGCTTCCTGGGCATGGGCAACAACCCCATGGTCGGCGCGACGGTTTCCGTGGCGGTGGCTGTGGAAGAGGCGCTGAAGGGCTAAGTAGACGCCTTTAACTGAAATTTTCGCCCCGGTTTCCTTGGAAACCGGGGCGATTTTCAATTCAGCTTCTTCCCGCAATGGGGGCAGTAATGTCCCGCTGGGTCGATTGGTTTCCCGCAATGAGGGCATCTGTTGGAAAAGAGGCGGAGCAGAATACAGACGATAATGCCCACCCAGCAAACGGCTCCAATGGACACCTCCACCAGAATGTCATAGCTTCCGCTTAGCAGCTTCACGCCAAGGATCGCCCAATCAAGGCAAAAAATGACAAACGCGGTGAGCAGCACCCAGTTTATGGCTTTTTTCATGCTCCTGCCCTCCTGCCGCCCGCGCGGCGAGCCTCTGATTTACTTCTGAACGGTGAGCTTGTCCTCCAGGGTGTACTTCTTTCCCCAGACCTCCAGGGTCACGGGGGCGGCGCCGGTGGTGTTCTCAATGGTCACGTCTTCTTGGGTCACGGTGACGGCGAGCTTCTGGCCCCGCCAGACGATGCTGTAGTTCAACTTGTTCCAGGCCTTGGGCAGATTGGGACTGATCCGCAGCTCCCCGCCCAGCATCCGCAGGCCGCCGAAGCCATAGACCACGCACTGCCACAGTCCACCGTAGGACGCGGCGTGGATGCCGGCGTCGGAGGAATGGGGATTGGCGTTGTCCAGGTCGATGAGACAGGCCTTCTGGAACATTTTGTAACCCAGCTCCTGGTCGCCGATATCGGAGGCCAGCACGGAGTGGGTGGACAGGCTCAAGCTGGAATCGTGGAGGCACCGGGGCTCGTAGTAATTCCAGCTGGCCAGCTTCACCTCCCGGGGGAACAGCTCCTCCAGCAGGTAGAACAGCACCATCACGTCGGCCTGCTTGGAGACCTGGATCTTGGTGATCTGCTCCTGGTTGTAGTCCTTGTAAATGCCGCCCACATGGGCCTGGGCCTTGTACTTGGACAGGTCGATGTCCTTCAAGGTCAGGTAGGTGGTGTCCTGGGGCAGGACGTTCTGATCGTTGGGCTGGGTCAGGAAGATCCGGTCCACCTGGTCCTTCCAGGAAGCGTAGCAGGCCGCCAAACCCAGCTTCTGATCCAGCTTTTGGTACAGCGCCGGCTTTTCGGATTGCAGCAGGTCCGTGTACTCGATGGCCTTGCGGATGGTCCACCAGGCAAGGTAGTTGGTGTAGGCGTTGTCGTTGACGTGCTCCTTGTATTCGTCGGGGCCCACCACATCGTTGATGTGGAGCTTCCCGTCCCCGCCGGGCTCCAGGCGGCTGCCCCAGAATTTGGCGCAGTCCAGGATCAGCTCGTAGCCGTACCGGTCCATGTAGTCCTGGTCCCCGGTGCAGGCGTAGTACTGCCAGGCGCCGAAGGCCACGTCGGAGGTGATATGAATTTCAATGAAGCCGGTCCAGACCTTGATGAGCTGGCCCGTGACGATGTCTGTGCCCATGTACTCCGGCGTCACCTCGCCGTCGTCCAGCCAGGCGGACTCCCAGGGGAACTGGGCCCCCTGATAGCCGTTGTGGGCGGCCTTGGCGTGGGCCCCGGGCAGGGACAGGTAGCGGTACTCCTCCAGGCTCCGGGCCACCTCCGGCATGGTGAAGATGAAGTAGGGCAGCAGGAAAATTTCCGTGTCCCAGAAGGTGTGGCCCTTGTAGCCCTCCCCGGAGAAGCCCTTGGCGCCGATGTTCATCCGGTTGTCGTGGGCCGGGGTCATGAGCTGCATCTGGTACTGGGCGAAACGGATGGCCACCTGGTCAAACTGGGGTCCCTCGATGGTGATGGGCGCCCGGTCCCAGACCTTCTCCGCCCAGGCTCGAGCGGATTCGGCGTAAATGGCGTCAAAGCCGTCGGCCTCGTCGATCTTTAGCTGCTCCAAGGCGTAGCGCTGGATGTCGGAAACGGTGAGGTTCGCCGCCTCCTTGTCCCGGGTGGTGTAGACGTTGGCGAACTTCTCCATCACCACGATCTGGCCTGCGGGAACCTCCACGGTGAAGTTGGAGAACATCCGGCGGCGGAGAATGTTGATATCGCTCTTGGGCTCCACCGGCGCGCCGTCTAGGTTGAAGCGGTGGGTGGCGTCCAAGACAAAGGTGATGCTCGACTGAATGGTGCGGGGGACAAACTGGAGATACTTCTTGTCGTAGAACCGGGTCTGGCCCTCGGTGAAGTGCTGAGAGCCGTCGCAGGTCACCCGGCCGTCGATGCCGGACTGGAATTTGACGGAAGCGCCGACCTGGGGGGTGACGGAAACCCGGAGGACAATGGTGTGGAGCCGCTTCAGGGACACCACCCGCTCAAATTTCAGGGCAAAATCCTCGCCCTTGGGGGAGGTCCACTCCACCTCCCGGGTCAGCAGGCCCGTCTTCAGGTCCAGGGTCCGGTGGTAGGACCGGATGGTCCCC
>CANRQC010000136.1 GCA_947632695.1 uncultured Oscillospiraceae bacterium
CTCGGGCCGGGGGAGGGCTGCCAGGTAGGCGTCCGCCTCGGCGCGGGCGTGGAAGGTGTGGATGGGGAAAGCGCCCTCGTAGGACGCTAGGCGGGCCCGCAGGCGGGGCAGGCGCTCCTTGGGATAGTCCAGGATCCACTGGTAAAACTCCGGGTCCAGTGTCTCCTCCAGCCAGGGCAGGTCCGCCCGCTGCTGCCCCACCCGGGCACGGGCCCCCTCCAGGCAGACCTCCAGGGGATAATCCAGGAAAAAGACCTCGTCGCACCGGGCCAGGCGCTGGGGCAGGGTGCGGCTGTAATTTCCGTCAATGATCCACCGGTCCTGGGCCAGAATTTGGTCCAGACTCCGGTCAAAGGTCTCGACGTCCACGGTGGTCCGGTCCGGCCGGTGCCACAGCAAGTCCAAATGGTACACCGGCAGGCCCGTCAGCGCCCCCAGGCGGCGGGCCAGGGTACTCTTCCCCGCCCCGGGGCAGCCCACGATCAGAACGCGCTCAGGCATCGTAGTCGGCGCAGACCCGGCTGGCCAGCAGATGATGGAACCGCTCCTTGGCCGCCAGGTGCCGGGGATCCTGCTGGTAGGCCGCCAGGGCCTCCCGGCTGTCAAACGCGGAGTAGAGGCAGTAATCCATGCCCCCCTGGTAGGTCCGGCGGACCTCCAGTGTCTTGAGCCCCGGGATCTGCCCAACCAGGGGCTCCAGAAGTGAAGCGATGAAGGCCACAGAGGCGTCCTTGTCTAGCCCCTCCTTCAAGGTGTAGATGACGATGTGCTTGACCATGTTTTACCTCCTGACTTGGAAAAGGACCGGCGAAAGGCCGGTCCTTTTGAACTTTCATTGGCTTATTCAGCGGCTTCCAGCAGCGCGCGGATGGACAGGGAGATCCGCTTGTTCTCCGCGTCGATGTCGGTGATCTTCACCTGGACCTCCTGGCCCTCCTTCAGCACGTCCTCGGGCTTGCCGATCCGACGGTCCGCGATCTGGGAGATGTGGATCAGGCCGTCCACACCGGGAATGATCTCGGCAAAGGCGCCGAAGGTCATCAGCTTGACGATCTTGGCGTCCACCACGTCGCCCACCTGGAACTTGGTCATAAACTGATTCCAGGGGTTCATCTCCGGGGTCTTGTAGCCCAGGGAGATCTTGTGCTTCACAGGATCGAAGGAGATGACGAACACGTCGATCTCGTCGCCCACCTTCACCACGTCGGCGGGGGTCTTGATCCGGTTCCAGCTCAGCTCGGAAACATGGACCATGCCGTCCACGCCGCCAATATCCACAAAGGCGCCGTAGGAAGTCAGGGACTTCACCACGCCGTGGTACTTCTTGCCGTTCTCGATCTCGCTCCAGATCTTCTCCTGAGCGGCCTTCCGCTCCTCCGCGGCCACGGCCCGGATGGAGCCGATGACCCGGCGGCGGGCCCGGTTGACCTCGGTGATCTTCAGCTTGACGGTCTTGCCCACCATGGCCTTCATATCGCCGCCCTTGGCGATTCCAGACTGGGAGGCGGGGATAAACACCCGAACGCCCTTCACATTGGCGACCAGGCCGCCCTTATTGTCCTCGGTAATGGTGCCTTCGACGGTGGTCTTCTCCTCGGCATAGGCCGCCATCTCGTCCCAGACCCGCATCCCGTCCAGCTTCTTCTTGGACAGCTGGCAGGTACCCTCCTGGTCGTTTACGCGCACCACGAAAACCTCGACCTCTTCGCCCACATGGAGAACATCCTCGGGCTTTATGGAAGGATCGGAACTGACCTCGTCGTTGGGGATATAGCCGGCATGCTTGGTGCCAAGGTCGATCTGCACCTCGGTAGCTCCGAAGCCTGTCACGACGCCAGTGACCTTATCTCCAGTATTCAAAGTTTTGATGGACTGCTCCAGCAGGGCCTCAAAGCTCTCCTCCTGGCCCGCTTCGGCATTGATGATTTCGCTCATTTTCTTGTTGACCTCCTTTATAATCCACGCCGGCGTAGATGCGCCCGCCGTGACTCCAACATTCGTCACACCGCGGAAAAAGGCCGGCTCCAGCTCCGAGGCACTGTCCACCAAGACGACTTTTTCGCAATGCTCCCGGCAGATCATCGCCAGGCGCTTCGTGTTGGAACTGGTGCGGTCCCCCACGATCACCATGGCCTGGCAGCCTCCGCTGAGTAAAGCTGCCTCATTCTGCCGATACTCTGTTGCTTTACATATTGTATCAAAAAATTTCAAGTTAGTAAACTGTTTTTTCGCAATTTTTTCGCACATTTCCCACAAAGATTCAGGGGAAGTTGTCTGGCAAACCATGCAAATTGGCAAATCCGACGGGATCTCGGGCGATTTTGACCAATTTTCCAGCTCCTGCGGACTTTCGCACACGACACAGTTTCCGCACCAACCGGCAATCCCGACCACCTCCGGGTGGTCCCGCTGGCCGATGATTAGGCTGAGCCGCCCTTCCCGCTCCGCCTGGGCCACGATCCGATGGATCCGCTTGACGAATGGGCAGGTGGCGTCGATCACCTCCGCGCCGGTCTCCTCCAGAGCCCGGTAGACCGCCCGGCCCACTCCATGGGAGCGGATGACCACCACCGCGCCGGCGGGGGCGTCCTGAGGCCGATTGATGACCCGGACCCCCAGCTCCTCCAGGTGAGCCACTGCGTGGCGGTTGTGAATGATGGGACCCAGGGTGACCACCTGTTTCCCCTCCCTCGCCGCCTGCTCCGCCAGGCCCATGGCCCGGTCCACCCCGAAGCAGAAGCCGGCGCTCTCGGCAAGGCGGACGCTCATAGGCCGGTCTTCTCCCGGACGATGGCCCGCATGGCGTCCAGGGTCTGTGGAATGTCCAGCTCGGTGGTGTCCAGCAGCACCGCGTCAGGGGCCTGGCGCAGAGGGGCGATGGAACGGGTGGCGTCCTGCCGGTCCCGGCGACGCAGGTCCTCCAGGACCTGCTGATAGGCGTCCTTCTTGCCCTTGGCTTGCAGCTCCGCGTAGCGGCGTTGGGCCCGGACCTCCGGGGTGGCGGTGAGGAACAGCTTCACCGCCGCCTGGGGCAGCACCACCGTGCCAATGTCCCGGCCGTCCATCACCACGTTGTGCCGCGCCGCCAGGTCCCGCTGCAGCTCCAGAAGAGCCTGCCGCACAGCCGGATGGGCGGAGACCAGGGAGGCCTTCTGGGAGATGTCCGGGGTGCGGATCTCCTCCGTCACGTCCATGCCGTTCATCCACATGTGCTGCGCGCCCTGGTCGTCATAGCGGATCTCCACGTTCACCTCGTCGATGTAACGGGCCACCCCGTCGGCGTCCTTGGGGCTGATCCCCAGCAGATCCAGAAAATAGGCCACGGTGCGGTAGATCGCCCCCGTGTCCACATAGTACCACCCCAGCTCCTGGGCCAAAAGACGGGCCAGGGTGCTTTTCCCCGCGCCGGCGGGACCGTCGATGGCGACGGCGTAGGTCTTTTCCATGGTATATCCTCCGTTCTCAATCTTCCCGCAGCCGCTTCAGGGCCTCCGCCTCCCGGCGCAGCACCTCTTCCGGGGAAATGCCCAGCATTTGGGCAGTTTCCTCCGCGGTGGCGGGTTTGCCGGTCTCCAGGCCGAAGCGCAGGGAGAGGAGCCTTACGTCCTCGGGGTCCGCGCCCTCCAGCAGCTCCTCCACCCGGCGGCGGCTCTGGAAATAGGCGGTGTGTTCCACATTCTGGGCCGGCTCCTCCGGCTCCGGTGCGGATCTCTGGGCGCTTTGGGCATCCGAAATCAACTTTTCCAGCCGCCGGATCTCCTCCAAGTCCCAGCCCAGCTCCTGGGCAAGCTCCTCCGGCAGGGGGTTTCGGCCCAGCCGGGCCAGCAGCGCCCGGTCCGCGGCCTGGTAGGCCTCCATGGCCTTTTTCAATTCCCGGCCCACGCCCTGGGCATGGGCTTGAAGGATCACGGCCTTTGCCAGGGCAAACCGGATCCACCGATCGGCGAAGGCCGAAAAATCCCCGCCGGCATAGCGCACGACGCTCTGCCACAGGCCCAGGCTGCCCTCCTGGATCAGGTCCAGCAGCAGCACGCCCCGGCCGGTCATGGACATGGCCAGCTCCGCCGCCCGGGGAAGATAGGCCTGGGTCAGGGCCTCCATGGCCCGCTGGTCCCCTTCCAGGCAGCGCTCCGCCAACGCCTGGATGGCTCGGTTGGAGAGGGTGGGTCCGTCGATCTCCCCCAGATACAGGGCCAGGGGGTCGTTCTCCGCCAGCTCCCGGCGCAAGGTGCCGGCCCGGACCCGGCTGTCCTCCCAGGCAAGCCTGGGCGTGGCGGGCTCCGTCTCCCGGGGCAGATCCATCAGAAGGCGCAGCTCCAGATCCTCCGCCATTTGGAAGGCGTCCTCCGCCTCGGTCTGGCTGAGGCCGTCGATCAGCGCCAGCAGCCGGGCCGCCGAAATGGACTCCCCAGGTCCCAGCGCCGTCAGCGCCGCCTCGTAGGGGGGAATCTCAAATACAAAGTCCTCGTTCACGCCAAAAAATCCTCCAGTCCCAGGCTCACGCCCAGCTTTTGCAGCTTGTCCATAGCCTGCCGCTCGATCTGCCGCACCCGCTCCTTGGAAATGCCCAATTGCTTACTGATGGCTTCCAGGGAATAGCTGGTCTGCCCGGTCATGCCAAAGTGCAGCTCCAATACCTGCCGCTGACGCGGCGTCAGCTGGGCCAGCAGCTGATCCAAGATCCGGCGCAGCTCCTGGCGCACCAGCTCCTCCTGGGGCTCGCTGGCCTCCTGATCCGCCAGTATCGCGCCCAGGGCGATGTTCTCCTCCCCCGCCGGGGCGTCCAGAGAGCAGGTCTGGGGCGTTAGCTCTAAGAGCTTCTTGACCCGGTCCTCCGGTAAATCGCAGGCCTGGGCAATCTGGGCGGGGGTCGGTTCCTCCCCGGTCTGCTGCAGCAGCGCCGCCCGGGCGGCGCTGACCCGGCGCA
>CANRQC010000137.1 GCA_947632695.1 uncultured Oscillospiraceae bacterium
CGGCTGTCAGGGGCTGGGAACCGTCGCAGACGAAAATGGCCAGCTCCGAACCCTCCGCCGCCGCTTTTGACCGCTCCACCCCCAGCTTTTCCAGAGGATCGGCGGTGGACCGGATCCCGGCGGTGTCCGTCAGCCGCAGCCGGACGGAGCCCAACAGCACGCTCTCCTCCACCGTGTCCCGGGTGGTGCCGGGAATGTCCGTGACGATGACCCGGTCAAACCCTGCCAGGGCGTTGAGCAGGCTGGATTTGCCCACGTTGGGCCGCCCCACCAGGGCGGCGGAGACGCCGTTTTTCAGCACCCGGCCCCGGTCATAGGTGGCCAGCAGCTTTTGGAGACGCCCCCTGCAGGATTCCAGGACCCCGGCGTAGGCGGGGAGGGAAAATTCATCGATCTCCTCGTCAGGGTAGTCCAGAACCGCGTGAAAATGGCTGCAAAGATCCACCAGCTCCTGATAAACAGGGGCCAGCCGCCTCTGCAAAACCCCCTCCACCTGCCCGGCGGCATTGACGGCGGCGTCTGGGGTCTCCGCGTCGATGAGATCCATCACCGCCTCCGCCTGCGTTAGACCCAGGCGGCCGTTGAGGAAGGCCCGTTTGGTAAATTCTCCCCGCTGGGCAGGCCGGGCCCCGGCCCGGTACAGCGCCTCCAGTCCCGCCGCCAGAACGGCGGGAGAGCCGTGGCACTGGATTTCCGCCCCGTCCTCTCCGGTGTAGCTGCTGGGCGCCTGGAACCGCACCGCCACGCATTGGTCAATGGGCCGCCCCCGGCTGTCCAGCAGGGTCCCCAGAATCAGCCTCCGTGCCGGCGCCTGGGAGAAGGGAATGCCGCTTTTGGCAAGGAATACCTTCTCCACCGCCTGGGCGCAGCCCTCCCCGGACAGACGCAGGATGCCGATGGCGGTGCGCTGAGAGCCGGTGGAGATTGCGGCGATCAAATGGGCCATGGCAGATCCTCCCGGCTGTTCCACACCATCCGAATGGCGGCGTCCTTCCTTGAATGGCTGTTTTTTTCCGCCCCGTCCGCTTGGAAGCCGTAATTCTCAAAAAACCCGATGGCAGAGCGGTTTTCCTTCGGCGCCCAGACGGTCACGCCCAGCCCGGGGAGCAGTTCCCGGAAGGCGGCGTCCAGCAGCCCTTTTCCAATGCCCAGTCCCTGGGCACCTTTTAATATATATATGGAATCGATCACCCCGAAGCCCTTCCGGTCCGCATCCCGGGAAGCTCCGCAGCCGCAGAAGCCCACGATTTTTCCCCCCAGCTCCGCGACGAAGGCCATTCCAGGAGACTGCCAGGCGGCCAAGGGAAGCTCCTTCATTTGACCGGCGTCCTCCGGTTCCAGGGGCCGGATCAGAGGCTCTTCCAGGGCCTCCACCAGAAAGCTCACCGGCCGGAACCCATCGTTGCAGGAGACCATAGCGGAGGCAGGATCCTTCATCCAGCCGTCGTAAAGCCCGGCAGCGCCGTTGCCCAGGGCCATGACGAAGGGGGAGAGGGTGGCCCAGGCGCTGTCGCACAGCCCCGCGGGCTGCCGGCCCCGGGTGTAGAAAACCTGTCCCTGCTCTAAATCGCAGGGATGAGGCTGGGGATTTTCATATTGGGCCGAAAGATCGGCGTAATTTGCCATCCGCATGACGGAAAGGCGGCAAATCTTCATATCCAGACCTCCTTTTCCGCTATCATACCATTTTCCCGGGAAAAAAGCAATCGTCTTTCATAATTCCGCCGGTTCCGGGAAAACTTTTCAGGAAAGAAAGAGGGGAAGATAAAATGGAACAGCCCACGCCCCGGCCGGACCCAGCCTATCCGGGGGAGATGAACGATAAAAATATCCGCGCCATTTTTGAAGGAGCCGGGGATTTTGTGCCTCGGGACCTGAAGTGCGGTCCGTGGACCCTGTACGCCTACGCCATCGACGGTTTGGTGTCCGGCGGGGACATTTCCGAGTATGTCCTCAAGCCCATCGCGGAAATACTGGAGGCGGGAAGCCTCCAGGACCTCTACGAAAAGGCCCTCCGGGGCGCCGTGTACAACGCCGTGGCGGATCCCTGCCAGGATTTGGACACCGTGGCCCTTAAACTTGTCAACGGCTTCTGCGTGGTGCTGTTCCCCGGGGTGGGGGCCATCGCCTTTGAGGTCAAGACCGGGGAAAAGCGAGGCCCCTCCGCCCCGGAGGTGGAGAACACCGTCAAGGGCCCCAAGGACGCCTTTGTGGAGACGGTGCGCTCCAATACCAGTCTGGTCCGCCGCCATCTCCGCTCCCCGGATCTGCGGCTCTACGAGACCAAGGTGGGCAGGCGAAGCCTGACCAACGTGACGGTGGTCTCCTTAAAGGGCGTCACCGACCCCGAACTGGTGGAGCGGATGAAGACCCGGCTGGATGAGATCGACGTGGACGGCTTTTTGTCCCCGGCGGCGGTGGAGGAGTATGTCAGCGGTTCCCGTCCCACAGCTTTCCCCCTTTTGCAGTACACCGAGCGGACGGACACCTTCTGCCAGGGAATTTTGGAGGGCCGGGTGGGCCTGATCGTGGACGGCCTGCCCCTGGGCTACCTGGCCCCGGTGGACCTGGGGTATTTCATGTCCAGCGGGGAGGACCGGGGGGTGGACTTTGTCTCCGCCTCCTGCATCCGGGTGCTGCGCTATTGCGCGCTGCTGCTGGGTCTGCTGCTGCCCGGGCTGTTTATTGCCATGGCCACCTTCCACCAGGAGATGCTGCCGCTGCCCCTGCTCCGGGCGATCATCGAGAGCAAGGAGTCCGTGCCCTTTTCCACAGCGGTGGAGGTGTTGGGACTGCTGATCGCCTTTGAACTGCTCCAGGAGTCGGGCATCCACTTGCCCCAGGCAATCGGTCAGTCAGTCTCCATTATCGGCGGCATCGTGGTGGGCACGGCGGCGGTGGAGGCCAAGCTCATCTCCCCGGCGGCGCTGATCGCGGTCAGCGTGGCGGGGATCTGCGGCTTTGTCCAGCCCAACCGGGACTTGGCGGAGGCGGTGCGGCTGTGGCGGTTTGCCCTGGCGGCGCTGGGGGCGCTGGCGGGCCTTTTCGGCGTGACGGTGGGGCTGATCGGCCTGGTCATCCATTTATCCGGGCTGACCAGCTTGGGCGTGGCCTATCTGGCGCCCTTCTCCAATGTGAAAAACGCCTCCATTCTCCGCCCCCGGCTAGACCGGAGGAAGCAGCGCAACCCGGATCTGAACCCCCAGGACAGGAGGAATCAGCGATGAAGAAGTGGTTTTTTCTGTTGGCCGCCCTGCTTTTGGGAGCCGTGGCGGGGGGAATCCCCTTTTCCGGCGCCGACGCCGCCGAGCTCCAGCCGGTGGAGCTGCTCTATCTCAACCAAACCGGCGGCATGCTGGAGATCTCCGCAGACACCGGGGACTCCGGCAGGGGAGCGGATCTGGCGGCTGCCTTCCGGGACTTAAAGGCCGGGGCCGCCGGGAAGATTTTCTTGGAAACGGCGGATACCCTTTTGCTGGATCCCAGCTGTGAAGACCTGTTAGACGAGCTTCCTCAATACCTGCGGCCCGCCTGCGGCGTGTGCCTGGGGGTGGGGGACATTTCCAAAACGGACTTGTGGGAGATCAACGAGTACCTGTCCGCCCACGAGCCGGGGGTGACCCTTTTGGACTTGCGGGCGGGGGACACCAGGATCCCCATACTACGTTTCAAACTGGGAGAGATGCGACTTGTGGAGTGAAAAAATTCCCCAGGCCCGGCTTTGGGCCTGGATCTTTGCCGCCATGACCGCCCCGGCGGCCTATTTCGCCGGACGGGGCGGCTACCCGTTCCTGAGCCTGACGGCGGTGATCTGCCTGTGCCTTTGTTGGGGGGTGACCGCCCTGGACGCACGGCCCGGAAAGGAAACGGCCTGGCTCCAATTCCTTTGGCTGGCCCTGGCGGCCGGGGAGATGGCCAAATGGCTGACAAACTGCTGGCCCACCGCCCAGGGCGGTCCCCTGATCCCCCTGACGGTGCTGGTGTTGGCGGCAGTGGCGGGAAGCCGTGGGGCGGACCGGGCCGCCAGAGCTGGAAGCATTCTGTTCTGGTTCCTATTGGGGCTGTACGCCCTGGTGCTCTTCGGCGGCGCCCGGGACGGGAAGGGGGAAAATCTGGCCCCCGACTGTTCCTTTCCGCCTCTTGCCGTGGTAGCAATTTATCTGCTCCCGGCGGTCGCCGGATTCCTCCCCAGGCAAAAGGCCGCCGCCGCGCCGCTGGCCCTGGCGGGGATCGGCGGCCTGGGGATCCTGGCGTCGGTGATTACCCTGGCGGTCCTTTCTCCCCAGGTGGCCGCCCAGGAGGCGGTGCCTTTCTATACCTTCAGTAAGGGCCTGTCCCTCTTTGGAGTGGCGGAGCGGTTCGAGGCCCTGGTTTCCGCGGGACTGACCATGGGCTTTTTCTGCCTTCTCAGCTTGCTTTGCGCGGCGGCGGGGCACTTGGCTGAAACCCTTCGCGGGGGATGGGGGACCGGAGGCTCCTTTGGCTTGGCGGCCCTGTCGGCGTTCTGGCTGCTGCTGGAGATCGACCTGCCTGGGGAGATTTTGGCCGGCGGCTGCCTATTTTTCTGGGTCCTGGTACCGGCATTGACCCGGAGCGCGAAAAAACTTAAAAAAGTCGCAAAAAACGCTTGACAAATCTGGTGCTTTCTGTTAAGATAACGGAGCGCTTGGAGACGGGCGGTAAAGCGATTGGGGTTCCTGGGGAAAACAAAAAAATTTGCCGGAACGCGAAAAAATTCTTGACAAATTTGGTTTTCTGTGCTATCCTAATAAACGCCCGCTCTTGAGGCGGCTCATGCACCTTGCGAATTGAATAACGTCAAGACGAGAAGCACCTTAAACTTTAGTAAGGTAGTTTGAACGGAAGT
>CANRQC010000138.1 GCA_947632695.1 uncultured Oscillospiraceae bacterium
CGCTGATGGCCCGGTTCTGGCAGTACCGGCACCCCAGGGTGCAGCCGCCGAAGAAAATGGCCCCGCTGCCCCCCGGTCCCGCCAGGGCCGGCTCCTCCCAGGCGTGGCGCATGACCTTGGCAACCAATGCCGTATCCGGGCACCGGCAGAAGCCCAGCTCCCCGGCGGCGCGGTTAACGCCGCACATCCGGGGGCACAGCGCGCAGGAAGCATAGTCCATCCGATCCCCTCCTTTTCTTCCATGGTATCACATTCCGGCGGCGGTTGCAACTGGGAACAAAATATGCTACAATATTTCTACAAATTCCAAAAGGAGGCGCCCCATGGTTATTCGCGACGCTGCCGTTGAGGATATCCCCGCCCTGCTGGAGCTGCTGCGCCAGGTGGGGCAGGTCCATTATCTTGGCCGGCCGGACCTGTTCCGGCCCGACGCCCAAAAATATGATGAAATCGCCCTGGAAGCGCTGCTGCGGCGGCCGGACCGGCCCATTTTTGTCGCCCGGGAGGGGCCTTCCGTCCTGGGCTATGCCTTCTGCGTCCACAAGGAGACTGCCGGCGACCCGGTCCTGACCGGCAGGAGAACCCTTTACATCGACGATCTGTGCGTGGACGCCGCCCACCGCCGCCGGGGAGTGGGGACGGCTCTCCTGGCCCATGTCCGGGCCTACGCCCGAACTCTGGGCTTTGACGATATCACTTTAAATGTCTGGGCCTTCAACGACGACGCCCGGGCATTCTATACCGCCCGGGGCTTTACGCCCCAGCGGATTATTTTGGAGGAGCGGCTATGATCGAAAAGGGTCAAATTTTGGAGGCCGTGGTCACGGACTACACCTCCGACGGTCGGGGTATCGCCAAAATCGACGGCCAGGCGGTGTTCCTCCCCAACGCCATCGCCGGAGAGCGGGTCCGCCTGCGGATCGAGCATGTGGGCAAGACCTGGGCGGCGGGGAAGCTGACGGAAATTTTGGAGCCCTCCCCCCATCGGGTGAACCGGGCCTGCCCCCTGGCTAAGCTCTGCGGCGGCTGTGTCTTTCAACACATGGACTACGCCGAGGAATGCCGATTGAAGGCGGAGCGGGTCCGCCAGGCCCTGAACCGCCTGGCAGGGGAGTCCCTGGAGGCCGTGCCCCTCACCGCCGCCCAGGACTGGCAGGGCTACCGGAACAAGGCCCAGTACCAGCTGACGGGCTGCCCCGGCCATGCCCAGGCCGGCTTTTTCCGGGCGGGGACCCATCAGGTGGTGCCCTGCGCCCGGTGCCTGCTGCTGCCGGAGGAGATGGACCGGGTAAAGGACCTGGTCCTGGCCCACATGAACCGCTATCAGATCCCGCCCTATGACGAAACCGCCCACACCGGCCTGGTCCGGCACATTTTCGTCCGGAAGGGGGCGCTGTCCCGCCAGATTTTGGTGTGCCTGGTGGTGAACGGCCACGGCCTTCCCAAAAAGGAGGCGCTGATCGCCAGCCTGAAAACCGTTCCGGGCTTTCGCAGTCTGGTGCTGTCCGTCAACGAGAAGCCGGGCAACACCATTTTGGGAGAGGAATTTTTAACCCTCTGGGGCCCCGGCTATATTGAGGATACCCTCTGCGGCCTGACCTTCCGGCTCTCCGCCCGGTCCTTCTACCAGGTGAACCACGACCAGGCCCAGCGGCTGTACCAGGCCGCCCTGGACCTGACGGCGCTGACCGACCGGGACACCGCCCTGGACCTGTACTGCGGCGTGGGGACCATCACCCTGGTCCTGGCCCGGCGGGCGGGGAAGGTGCTGGGGGTGGAGGTGATCCCCCAGGCGGTGGAAGACGCCCGGGAGAACGCCGCCCGGAACGGCGTCCAAAACGCGGAATTTCTCTGCCGGGACGCCGGGGCGGCGGCCCAGTCCCTCCTGGAGCAGGGGCTGCGGCCAGACGCCATCGTGGTGGACCCGCCCCGGAAGGGCCTGAGCGGGGAGGCCGTCCAGGCCATTGCCCGGCTGGCGCCCCCACGCCTGACCTACATCTCCTGCGACCCGGCCACCCTGGCCCGGGACGTGGCGCTTCTCAAGACCCACGGTTACCGCCTCGCCACTGCCCAAGCCTTCGACCTCTTCCCCCGCTGCGCCCATGTCGAGACGGTGGTATCGATGTTACGGGCTAGGAACTGACCGCCCAAAAAGTGCCGTAATTACGAGCTTTTCGGGCACTAGGCCATCAGCGCCGGAGGGCGGATTTAAGCGTGATATAGGTATCGATGCTGGAGGAATTGCCGTATGGCGAGAATCGTTTGGGAAGGAAACAGAAAGGAATTTGGGACATCACACCAGAGTCCGTCGGTTCCACAAAATGCGATTAAAATTCGTGAAGGAGAAGGCTTCATTAAAGGCGCCATTCCTTTTGGCGTGTTACCGATGATAATATGTACGGTGGCAGTAGTCATGAAAGCCTATTTTAATAAGGAACCTCCGATCTCTCCCATATATCTTATTCCAGCGATTGTGATTGGACTGATCCTTGCGCTTCCGCTGCATGAGTTTGCGCACGCTGTTTGTTATCCCAAAGAGGCTACTGTGTGGGTTGGGTTATGTATTCGTAAAATGGCAGCATACGCTATTTCGTATGATCCTCTTACGAAAAGCCGTTTTATCGTCATGTCCATTGCGCCTGCCGTATTGGGAATGATCCCACTGATCGGTTTTTTCTTTATTCCAATAACGATGAAACCGTTGCTTACGATATGTATGGTATCCGCGTTTATGGGGCTTATATCACCGGCGCCTGATTATATGGATATAGTAAACGTGTTGAGGAAGGCTCCGCCACATGCTTTGATACGCGATTCTCAGGATGGTTTGTACGCTTATGTTGACAAATAACTGCTTTGGTTACCAATTAAGGGAATCCAGAGTATAGAAGAAAAAACGCCCTACGAGGATTTCCCAATAGAGCGGAGAAAACGGATGGCAGCAAAGATCAAATAAACCCCCGCGCCACGATAAACCCCCGCCGGCGGAAAAGCACCCGCCGGCGGGGAAATGTTTAAAGGGGAGACTGCTTGATCTTGGCGAATTTCCGGGGGTATTTTTCCGGGGTGGGGGAGACCTTCCGGAACCGAAGCACCTGGTGCTCCGCCTCCCCGATGGGGAAGGCGCGGACCCCGTCCAGCTCCAGCCCCAGCCGGGCCACGGCGTTTTTCGCCTCTGCCAGTTCTTCCCCGGCGGCGGGGCCCTTCAGCGCCAGCACCAGCCCGCCCACCTGGACGAAGGGGGCCGTCAGCTCCAGCAGGATATTCAGCCGGGCCACCGCCCGGCTCACGGCAATGTCGTACTGCCCCCGCCGGGACGGGGCGATCTCCTCCGCCCGGCCCGTGACGCACTCCGCCTCGATCCCTAGGGCGGGCAGCGCCTCCCGGAGCCAGTTCATCCGCTTGCCCAGGGAGTCCAGCAGGGTCACCTGGGCCTCCGGGCAGGCAATTTTCACCGGGACGCCGGGGAAACCGGCCCCGCAGCCCACGTCAATGATCCGCTTCCCCTGGGTTTCCGCCGAGAGAAGCACTGTCAGGCTGTCCGCCAAGTGCCGCCGGGCAAATTCCTGGGGGTCCGTGACGGCGGTAAGATTCATCACCCGGTTCTGCGCCAGCACCGCCTGGCCAAAGGCGCAAAGCTGGGCCTTCACCGACTCCGGCAGTTCCAGGCCCAGCCGGGCCAGGGCCTCATTCAGGCTCTGTTCCATCGGTTCCCTGATCCTCCGGAGGCATGGTCGGCTGGGGGCCGTGGGGCAGGCCGGACAGATCCACCTGGCTCTCGTCCAGGGGATCGAAGGGCGTTTCGGGATTCTCCAGCTGGGTCGGCAGGGTCACGGTCTGGATGTGCCAGCACACCAGCAGATCGCACACGTCCCCGTAGGAGGCGACGCCCCGGTCATCCCCGCTGACCTTGATATAGGTGTCGTTGGCCTTGTCAGCCAGCTGAGAGGCCTTCTCGTCCCGGTTGGTTTGGAAATAGTAGTTGTACTCGTAGAGATCCTGCTGCAAATATTGATTGGCCCCGTTGGCGATCTCCTGGGCGGCGTCCCGTCCGGCGGCGCTGTACAGGGCGTTGTAGCAGTACCGGTAGGCCATAAAGTAGCCGGAGTACTGAAATTCCGGGCTGGAATTGGCCTGGCAGGCCAGGAACGCGGCAAAATTGGCGTCCCGCTCCAGGGTGATGCTCATCCGGTGGGCCATTTCATGGCACATGGTGAAGGGAATGCTCACCTCTGGGACCGTGGGATTTACCGCCGCCTCCCCCGTCAGAGGCATGGTCACGCCGGTGATGCCCATGGAGGTGTACATCTCCGCCCAGCCCAGCTTTTTCACCGGCGCGGTGGAGCCGGCGAAGACGGCGTAGTAATCTTCGTAGGTCAGGCGCTGGAAGCCGTCCCCGGCCTGGGCGGCCAGGGTGTCGAAATCCGCGAAGGAAACGCTGTTTCCCTCCCGCGCCACTTGGGCGGCCAGGGTGTTGGCGTGGTCCCGGTAGTAGATGGTGGCGTCCCGCAGCTCCTGAAGGGTGTATTCCGAGACGGACAGGTGCAGATCATCCGCCAGGGCGCCGGAGTAGGTGTTCAGTCCGCCGATGCCGGTGTGCAGGAAGAAGATCAGGCTGGCCACCGCCAGCACCCAGCCAAACCACTGGATGGGGTTCCAGCGCAAAATGATCATCAGCACGATGCTGGCCACGCAGGCAACCCCCAGCAGCACCAGCAGCAGCTGCCAAAGGCACACATCCACCTGCCCGCTCCAGGCGGCCAGGGAGTCCTGCACGGAACGGGTGAGGAAGGGGTAGACCAGGTCCAGTACCTGGCCGTGGGTCTGGGCGAACTGCATCAGGCCCCAGGTGAAGAAAGCCAGC
>CANRQC010000139.1 GCA_947632695.1 uncultured Oscillospiraceae bacterium
CCACCCGGACAATCTGGCCCCCGCCTTTTACGGCGGCCTCACCGCCTCCATGGTGGACAACGGCCTGCCGGTGACGGTGAACTTCCCCCTCCATCCGAACTGGGAATTTTTGGCCCTGGTGCCGGATTTCGACCTGCCCACCCCCCTGGCCCGTTCGGTGCTGCCCACCGAGATCCCCCGCTCCGACGCGGTCTACAACATCGCCCACGGCGCCATGGTCCTCAAGGCCCTGGAGCTGGGGGACGAGCGGCTGCTGCGCAACGCCATGCAGGACCGGCTGCACCAGAACTACCGCAAGAGCCTGATCCCGGACTTTGAGCGGATCGAGGCCCTGGTGCGCACCACCGGGGCGGCCTTCTGCCTCAGCGGGGCCGGGCCCACGCTGCTGTGCATCACCCAGGACCCCCATCTGGAGGAAAAGCTGGCGAAAAAGCTCCCCGCCGTCACCCAGGCCAACTGGGAGATGATGCCTCTGTTCGTGGAATTTCAGGGGGCCCGGGTGACCGCCGCGGAATAAGATTAGCCGGGAAGAACGCTATTATTATAATGTATAGGAGGGAAGACCGTGGACGAGCAGATCCTCTTTTTCTTTGGGGCCCATCTGGACGCCCTGCCGATTTACCAGGCCCTTTGGCGGCTCCTGGAGGACCAGCTCCCCCAGACCCGCCGGAAGGTTAGCAAGACCCAGATCTCCTTTTACGACCGGCGGATGTACGCCTGCGTGTCCTTCCTCCCGGCCCGGCCCGCCGCCCGGCGGCCCAAAACCGGGTGGCTGACGCTGACCTTCGGCCTGAACCGGCGGGAGACGGATCCTCGGATCGACGCCGCTTCTGAGCCCTATCCCGGCCGCTGGACCCACCATGTGCTGCTGTCCTCTCCGGAGGAGGTGGACGACCAGATTGCCGCCTGGCTTCGGGAGGCTGCGGCCTTTTCCGCCGAAAAACGGTGACCGCTCCCGCCGGAGCGCCGGGGGGCGGCGCCGGCCCTTTGGCTGGATCCCGGGGGTGTTCACGCTTTGTCTATTGATTTTAGAAAACGGATGGTGTATACTAACACCGTATTCGGCAAAAAATGCCGCCATGAACGGGAGGAGGACCTTGGAATGGGAAAAAAGTGGTGGGTTTTGCTGCCGGCCTTGCTGGGCGTCTGTTTTCTGCTGGGCTGCCAGAAGGAGCCGGCCCCAACCGGAGATCCCACGGAGTCTGCCCCTCCGGCGAAGACCTATACCGTCCAATATGTGATCTTGGGCCAGACGGCGGAGACGGAAACCGTGGCGGAGGGGGACTATCCCCAGGACTATACCCCGAAGATCAACGGCCTGGCCTTCTACGGCTGGCTGGATGAGCAGGGGGCGGCGGTGACCCCCTCCAATCAGCCCGTTCAGTCGGACCGGGTGTACACCGCCCGGATCTATCCCGATCTTTCCGGCCACCGGGCCTATCTGTATACCGATCAATACGGCTGCCTCCGGCCGGACGGGGAGCTGACCGCCAACGATCTGCTCAACGCCCTGGCCAGCCTGGCTCAGGGGGAGGCCATGAAGTATTTTCCGGGCCTGCCCTCCGGGGACTATCCTGTTCCCACGGATCAGCTCAAGTCCATTCTGTCCGCCCTGTTTCCCCCCAGCTATTTGGAGTCGCCTCTATCGGCCCTTACGGAGGCCACCGTCACCCGGGGCCAGTTCGCCACGCTGATGAACGGCCTGCTGGGCCGGGGCGGGGGAGAGCCGGTGACCATCTCCCAGGGGGCCACCCGGCCCATGGATCTATCCCCGGAGCGGGCGGACTATCTGGACATGCTGGAGGCCGCCATTCCCCATGAGGTGGACCGGGAATCCGGGTCCTCCCTGGCCGCCGGGGTGGAGACCCTGCCCCTTCCCCAGGGGCTGCCCACCGGCTACTTCTTCCGGGGCGGATATCTCTACTACGCCGACGATCAGGGAAGGCTGGTGTCCAACGTCACCGTGGGGCTGCTGACCTTTGACGAAAACGGGCGCTATACCAGCGGCGACGGGGAGCTGGACGCCATCGTGGCCGGGATCCTGGCGGAGATCATGGAAAAGGAGCCGGGCTTGAGCCGGCTGGAATACCTGCGCAGGGCCTTCTGGTACTGCCGGGACAGCTTCACCTATTTCCGGCGGTACGGCTATAATTTCGGCGCGACCGGCTGGGAGATCGACGACGCCAAGATGATGTTCCTGGAGAAGCAGGGCAACTGCTACAACTTCGCCGCCTCCTTCTGGGCCCTGGCCCGGGGGCTGGGCTATGACGCCACCGCCATCAGCGGCACCATGACCGCCACGGATCAGCCCCACGGATGGGTAGAGATCCCCTTCGATGGGGAAGACTATATTTTTGATGTGGAAATGGAATATGTCTACGTCCACGAGCGGGACGTCCATGACAAGGATATGTTCATGGTGACCATCGAGGACGGAGAATGGTGGAATTACAAGCGCCCGTAACGGACGGGAAGAAACTGAGGACACTGCCTTGAGCCTGGAAAGCGTTGGACTGATCAGCTGCCTGCTGCCCCTGACGGCGGCGCTCTACTTCCTGCTCCCCTGGGAGCGGGGGAAAAATTGGGTCCTGCTGGCGGCGGGACTGCTCTTCTATGCCTTCGGCAGTCTGCCCGGGGTGGCGCTGCTGCTCCTGGCGGTCCTGGTCAACTATTTGCTGGGGCTGCTGATCCGGAGCGGGAAGCTGGGGAAGCTGCCCCTGATCCTGGGCGTGGTGGGGAACCTGGCCTTTTTGGGGGCGTACAAGTACCTGGACTTCCTGCTGAGTGCCCTCTCCCCCTGGCTGGCCGTCCCGACCCTGGGGCTGGCGGCCCCCCTGGGGGTGTCCTTCTTTACCTTTAAATGCGTCAGCTATCTGGTGGACGCTTACCGGGACCGGCGCAAGGCCACCCGGAGCTTCCCGGCGCTGCTGCTGTATATCTCCTTCTTTCCCCAGATCGCGGCGGGGCCCATCACCCGGTTCGACGATTTTTCCCGGCAGCTTACCGGGCGGCGCTGCACCCTGGAGCTGTGCGCCGGGGGGCTGCGGCGGTTCGTGGCGGGCATGGGCAAGAAGCTGATCCTGGCCGGGATCGCCGCCAAGGCGGTGGACGGGGTGTTCGCCCTGGCCGCCCCGGATATTCGGCTGGCCTGGCTGGGGGCGAGCGCCTACCTGATCCAGATTTATTTCGATTTTTCGGGCTATTCCGACATGGCCATCGGCCTGGGGCAGTTCTTCGGCTTCCAGACCCCGGAAAATTTCAACTACCCCTATATTTCCGCCTCGGTGACGGAATTTTGGCGGCGGTGGCACATCAGCCTCTCCTCCTGGTTCCGGGACTATGTCTATATCCCCCTGGGCGGCAACCGGAAGGGGAAGGGCCGCACTGCCTGGAATAAATTTGTGGTCTTCGCCCTTTGCGGACTGTGGCACGGGGCGGCCTGGACCTTCCTGGCCTGGGGCGTGTGGCACGGGATCTTTTCCGCCCTGGAAAGCCTCCGGTGGATCGACACGAAGAAGCTGTCCCAGTCCCGGGCGGGGAAAATCGCCTGCCATGTCTACACCCTGCTGGTGGTGCTGCTGGGCTTCGTTCTCTTCCGGGCGGAGAGCTTGACCCAGGGCTTCCAAATGATTGGGGCCCTGTTCACCGGCTTTTCCTTCACTGCCGCCGGCACCGTGACCCTGGCCCGGCTGGCAAACCCGGAGTGCCTGTTCGTCCTTTGCCTGGGGGCGGTGCTGTCCACCCCGGTATGGCCCTGGCTGCGGGAGAAGCTGGGCCGGGCCCGGCCCGCCTTGGAGTGCGCCGCCTGCCTGATTTTGCTGCTTCTGTGCCTGGGGAAGCTGGCGGCGGGGGATTTCGCGCCGTTTATCTACGTCCAGTTTTAGAGGTCTGAAATGGGAAAAAAATTCTTTAGTTTGCTGTTTTTGCTGGGCTTTTTCGCCATGACCATGACCCTGAGCCTGGGAATGCTCCTGTTCGGCCCCTCCACCGCCGGCGCCAACGAGATCCTGGCCCAGCCGCCCAAGGTTCTGGACCGGGACGGGGCCTTTAACCAGGCGGTGCTGTCCGACGGGGCGGCGTACCTGGCAGACCACTTTTACCTGCGCAAGGAGCTGATCAGCCTGAACGATTGGCTCTCGGCCCATATTTTCGGCGTCTCCGGCGCGGAGGATGTGATCGTGGGCCGGGAAGGGTGGCTCTACTACGCCCCCACGCTGGAGGGGTACACCGGCGCCGCCTCCCTGGGGCCGGAGCTGGAAAACGCGGCGGAAAATCTGGCCCTCATGGCCCAGTACTGCGCCGAAAACGGGCGGCAGTTCCTGTTCTGCGCCGCCCCCAATAAAAATTCCCTGTACCCGGCCTGGATGCCAAGCTACGGCGCGGTGGCCCAGGAGCGGGATATTGACCGGCTCTTTGCCCTGCTGGATGAAAAGCAGGTGCCCTATCTGGACCTGTATTCCCTGTTTGACGGGGAGGAGGTCCTCTACTATGCCCACGATTCCCACTGGAACCCCAAGGGCGCGGCCCTGGCGGCGGACGAAATCAACGCCGCCTTCGGCCTGGAGAGCGACTACTATTCCGGGCCCTTTGATACCGCCGCCCACCGGGGAGACCTGTATGAGATGCTCTACCCGTCCCAGGCCTTTTCCGACGGGGAGACCGGCCCAATCTATGCTGGGGCGCTGGCCTTCACCTACGACCCGGCCTTCGGCGATAAACCGGACAGCATCACCATCGTCACCCAGGGCCCGGGGACCGGCAGTCTGCTGGCCTACCGGGACTCCTTCGGAAACGATTTGCACCCCTACCT
>CANRQC010000140.1 GCA_947632695.1 uncultured Oscillospiraceae bacterium
AAACAGACCGGGAGGGATCAAAAAATGAAGCTGCTGCGAAGTCTTACCTGGCGCACCATGCGCCGGAACCGAGCCAGAAGCCTGGCCACGCTGGCGGGCATCCTCCTGTCCGTGGCCCTGTTCACCGCCGTGACCACCGTGGGCGTCAGTGTATGGGATTATGTCTACCGAGCCACCGCCGAGAGCTGGGGGGACTACTACATCTGCTTTCCGCGGCTCACCCAGGAGCAGCGGGACCGGCTTTTGGCGGAGGGGAACCTGCGCGAGGCCGCGGAGTGCCGAAATCTGGGGTATCTCCGCTTTCCTATTGAGGGAGACACGGGCTACGCGGTGGACCCCATCGCGGCGGTGGACGAGGAATACTTCTCCGCCCAGTCCGTGCGGACCTCCCTGGGCCGGCTGCCGGAGAACGACCGGGAGCTGACCGTGAGTATGGCGGCCTACCGGTATCTGTGCCAGCAGGGCTATGACCTGGGGGACACCGTAGAGCTGACCCTCTACGACCGGCTGCCCCTCCACTTCTACGAGGAGCTGGTGCCGGACCCGGAGGAAGTTGCCTTCACCAGGGAATATACCCTGGTGGGGGTCCTGGACTACGGGATCCTCTTTTCTCAGGAAAACCTGATCTACGACGGAGAAAAACAGCAGATCCAGACCTCCTGCCTGACCCGGATAGGGGCGGGGGACCAGCCGATCTGGTATCGGATCTACGGGAAAACCGCCGATCCCAGGGCGGTCTACGATCTGCGAAACGGGGGATATGGGGAGACCATTCTCAACGACGCCCTGCTGAGCGTCTGCGGCGCGGGAAGCAACGGGGCGTTCCCCCTGTCCCTGGGGGCGATCTACGGGGCGCTGATCGGGGTGGTGCTGATCTCCGCCGTGTGGGTGATCTCCAACGCCTTTTCCATCTCCGTGTCCCAGCGGGCCCGGGAGTTTGGGCTGCTGGCCAGCGTGGGGGCCACGAGGAAGCAGATCCGGGCCTCGGTCTTCACGGAGGCGGCCATTCTCTACGTCCTGGGCCTGATTGGCGGCCTGGCGGCGGGGCTGGGGCTGAGCCTGCTTTGCAAGGCGCTCTACGGCTCCTGGCTGGAAGAGCAGTTCAGCCTGGGCGGGACCACCCCGGTGCGGGTGGTGATCTCCCCGCCGGCGCTGCTCCTGGCGGCGGGGATCAGCGGGGCGGCGGTGCTGCTCTCCGCCTGGAAGCCTGCCCGCCTGGCCGGAAAAATGGCCCCCATCGAGGCCATCCGCCATTCGGAGGAGGCCCGGAAGCTGCCGAAGCGGCAGGGCATCCGGCCCTGGACCTACCGGCTCTGGGGACTGCCGGGGGTGCTGGCAAGAAAATACTACGCCGTCCACCGGCGGCGCTACCGGTCAACGGTGGCGTCCCTGGCGGTCAGCGTGAGCCTGCTGCTGTGCGTGTGGACCGGCTGCGACATGGTGACCTCGGCCGCCGAGGCTTCCTGGGACCTGCATACCGCCGATTTTGAATGCTTCGCCCTTGCGGGCAGCGAGGGAATGCCCCGGGAATTGGAGGACTATTTTTCCAGGGTGGAGGCCCGGCCGGAGGTGGAGGAATCCTGCCGGTTTGTGTCCCGGACCGTATCGATGATGGTCCCGGTGGAGCGCCTCAGCGAGCCCTACCGGCGGTTTCTCGCCCAGACGCGGCCGGAGTCGCTGCCGGAGACGGGGGAGGTCCTGGTGGAGGCGGAGGTGGTCTATGTCCAGGACGGGGCGCTGGAAGCCGCCCTGGCCCGGCAGGGCCTGTCCCTGGACCCGACCAAGGCCCTGATCCTTCGGCAGCGGTACACCTATCCCGATACCGTGGATGGCAGGACCCGGACCCGCACGGTAGAGGGCAGCCCCTTTGCCGACGCCCCCGGGGCCGTAACGGGCCGGGAAGGGAGCAGGTTCGACATCATGCAGCGGGCAGCGGAGGAACTCATGCCGGGGAAGAGCCTCCTTTGGGACGGGGAGGAGCACATTGGGCCCGACGGAGAAAGTTATGTAACCTTCCTGGAGTTTGGGGGCGCCGGAACCGGCGAGCTGGACCACACCTATCTTCCGGAGGTGGCGGGGGATCAACTGCGGCTGTACGCCTACGACCCGGCCACCGGGAAGACCGCCGCCCAGCCGGACCTGGAGATGGACATTGGGGAGCCCCTGACCTTGACCCTGGGGCCGGAGCTGGAAACCGCCCCCCTGGGGGCGCGGACCAAGAACAGCCTGACCCTGATCTACCCCCTCTCCGCCCTGGAGGGGGAGGATGTGGAGCCCCATCTGGCCATTCGGGTGCGGCAGTACGCCTCCATGCGGAGCTACCTGGGGGAGGAACAGCACCTGGCTCTCCTGCAGGTGGGTTTGGGGACGGGTGGAACCGGTTCCCGTACCTTTTTGCCGGATTATACGGATTATTTGGGAAGCGAGGCGTCCACGCGGGGGACCCTGGCGCTGGTGCGGGGACTGTCCTACGGCTTCGCGGCGCTGATCGCCCTGCTGGCGGCGGCCAACGTGCTCAACACCGTCTCCACCTCCCTGCTGCTGCGGCGGCGGGATCTGGGGATGCTGCGGAGCGTGGGGATGGACGCCGGGCAGATGTACCGGATGATGCTCAGCGAGAGCGTGATCTATGGCGTCCGGGCGCTGCTGTGGAGCGTGCCGGTGAGCCTGGCGCTGTGCTATGGGTTCTATCTGTGGAGCGGCGCGGTGGATCATATCGACTTTTCCATGCCCTGGGGGGCGCTGGGGATCGGGTGCTTTGGGGTCTTGGCGCTGGTGCTGACCACCACGGTCTATTCTGTGGCCCGGCTGCGGCGGGAGGCCCCCATGGAAGCCATTCGCAGTGACGGAATATAAATTAGGAGGCGCACGATGGATATTTTACGGACTGAAAACCTGACCAAGCGCTATGGCCAGGGGGAAAATGCGGTGACGGCTCTGGACCGGGTGTCGTTTTCTGTCGAAAAGGGGGAGTTTCTCGCTATTGTGGGGCCCTCCGGCTCGGGGAAATCCACGCTGCTCCACATTCTGGGGGCGGTGGACCGGCCCACGGAGGGAAAGGTGTACCTGAACGGCCAGGACGTGTTCGCCCAGAACGAGGACCAACTGGCCATCTTCCGGCGGCGGCAGGTGGGACTCATTTACCAGTTCTACAATTTGATCCCGGTGCTGAACATCCGGGAGAACATCACCCTGCCCGTGCTTCTGGACGGGCGGAAGGTAAACCGGCGGCGGCTGGAGGACCTGATGGACCTGCTGGACCTCCGGGGCCGGGACGACCATCTGCCCAGCCAGCTCTCCGGCGGCCAGCAGCAGCGGGTGTCGATTGGCCGGGCACTGATGAACGCCCCCGCCATCGTCCTGGCGGACGAGCCTACCGGCAACCTGGACAGCAAAAACAGCCGCCAGATCGTGGAGCTGCTGAAGGATTCCAACCGGCGATTCGGGCAGACCCTCATCGTCATCACCCATGACCCGGCCATCGCGCTGCAGGCGGACCGCATTATTACCCTGGAGGATGGGAGGATCGTCAAGGACGACAAGATCCAATGAATCCGGGAGCCGCCGGGATCGGGTCCTTGCGATTCGCGCTTTTTACGGCCAGGCAGATCCTGTTGGCCGGATGTATCAAAGGGATCGGGAAAACGATTGGTGTGATCTGGCAAAAGCCTCACGTTCAGGCGCCCGAGCGCATAGCCTTGTAAGAGGTGATCGGATGATGCGGGACAAAATACCGACAGCCGCCGCGTATGTGTGCGGCGGAGACGCCTACCCGGGGCTCCATGGGACCGTCCGGTTTTTTCAAAGGTGTGACAGCGTTCTCGTGGTCGCGGATATTTGCGGCCTGCCGGATTCGGAGACTGGTTTTTTCGCTTTCCACATCCATGAAGGTGGGGACTGCCAAGGGAATGGGTTTTCCAATACCGGCGGGCACTACAATCCCGGCGATACCGGACATCCAAACCATGCCGGGGATCTTCCGCCCCTGCTGTCGGCGAATGGAAAGGCGTACCTTGCGGTGGTGACAGGCCGATTTCGTGTCGACGATGTAATGGGCAGAACGGTTGTGATCCACGGCGGCCCGGACGATTTTACAACGCAGCCCGCCGGGAACGCCGGCACAAAGATCGCCTGCGGGATCATCCGCAGGGTATAAAAATGGAGCGCGGATCATGAGATCTGCGCTCTATTTTTGAAAATGCGGGCCCGAATTCGATAGGGGGCGTCGGAAGGGAAGCTGGCGGCGCGCTGGTCCAACTTGCGCATTAAGCAAAAGGATTTTCTGTGGGGCAGGGGAGGCTCTTGGGCTGATTGTAGGAGATGTCTCCCACGCCCAGGAACTTGAACACCTCGAAGAGCGCCTTGCCGTAGTGCCCAAAGGCCACGGCTCCGTGGTGGGGATAGTGCTTCTGGATCAGGAAGAAGCCATCCGGGAAGCGCTACAGCACTTTGCGATGATATGAGCCAGCGAAGAAAGCACCAAGGGATCAAAATGAATGCCTTGGTACTTTTTATGATCATGGAGCAAAACGGAGGGGTGTTGGCATTCAGGTAGCGTTCTTAACAGGGCTGCCCAAAATGCGCTTGTCTTTCTAAAGTTGAATTTCAGATTCCTGTTGAACCGGAGTTATCGCGCACACACACAAAATAAAAAAGCATCATCAAAGAACCAGACGCGGAGCCGATGATTTTGTGAGATACCACACGGATCGTCGGCTCTGTTTTTACCTGCATGACCGAAAGCAACATTTTTGTGAATTTCAATTTTCCTCCCTTGACT
>CANRQC010000141.1 GCA_947632695.1 uncultured Oscillospiraceae bacterium
ACCGCCACCCGGCTGTGGTTGTCCTCGTTGCTCTGCCGAAGAAAGGTGCCGTACTCCACGCTCAGGTCATTGATGGCGGAATAGACCGGGGTGGTGCCGTAGAGCAGGAACGCGTCGCTGGCCCTGCCGTTCTTTCCGGTGACGTAGGTCTGTCCCAGGGGCGCGGCGGAGCCCAGGCCCTCCGCCATGATGGCGTCCAGGTCGTCCAGGGACAGGGGCTTGTTGTGGTCGTCCTCGATCCGCACGGTATAGTAGCTGCCGCCCAGAGCGGAGATCTCTCCGGCGATATAGTCGGTGGAGCCCTGCATCAGGGACACCAGCACCACCAGGGTGAATACCCCAATGATGATGCCCAGCATGGTGAGAAAGGAGCGCATTTTGCTGCCCCACACCGCCTGTAGGGCCATTTTGGCTGTTTGAACGATCATACCGTCTCCTCCTCCGTCACTTTGCCGTCTAAAATGTGGACCCGCCGGGCGGCCTGGGCCGCCACGCCGCTGTCGTGGGTGATGAGCACGATGGTGCTGCCCTGACGGTGCAGGCCGTGGAAAATATCCATGATCTCACCGGTGGTTTTGGAGTCCAGATTGCCGGTGGGTTCGTCGGCCAGGAAAATGGCGGGCCGGGTAGCCAGGGCCCGGGCAATGGCCACCCGCTGCTGCTGGCCGCCGGACAGCTCCGTGGGCTTGTGCTGCCGCCGGTTCCACAGCCCCACCTGCTCCAGCGCCTGCTCCACCCGCTCCTGCCGTTCCCGCTTGGGGAGCTGCTGATAGATCAGCGGCAGCTCCACGTTTTCCTCGGCGGTCAGCTTGGGGATCAGATTGAAATTCTGAAAAATGAAGCCGATTTTTCTGCTGCGGATCTTCGCCAGTTCCTCTTCGCTATACTCCTCGATGGACTGGCCATCCAGCTCATAGCGCCCGCTGTCCGCCAGATCCAGGCAGCCGATAATGTTCATCAGCGTGGACTTTCCGCTGCCGGAGGGGCCGATGATGGCCACAAACTCCCCCTGCCGGATATGCAGGCAGGCGTGGTCCAGGGCATTGACCGTCTCTCCGCCCACCTGATAGCGCTTACAGACGTCTTTTAGGATGATCATACCATCGCCCCCGTTCAACCGAAGTTCCCCCAGGGGCCCATGTTCTGCCAGGGTGCGGTGTTATCCTCGGCCTCGGCCTCGGCATAGCGATAGTAGACCGTAGCCCCCTGGGTCAGCCCGGCGGTAATCTCCACATAGACGCCGTCAGACAGCCCGGTGGTCACCTCCGTTTCCCCGGTGTAGGTGCCGGTTTCGGGGTCGTAGCCGGTATAAACAAAGGTCGTCATTCCGGACTGGTTCAGCGCGTCCTCCGGGATCAGCAGACAGCCCTCCTTGCGGTCAACAACGATCTCCACCGAGGCGTTCATCCCCGGCAGCATTCCCTCCGCACTGGGCACGGTGATCTTCACGGAATACTTGGTCACGCCGTTGACGCTGCTGCCGAAGGGGTCAATGGCGGCGACGGTACCGGACAAGCTGCCGTCCCCCGCCGCGGCAACCGTGACGTCGGCCTCCTGCCCCTCTTGGATGGACAGGACGTCCAGCTCATCCACCTCCACGGTGACGGTCATATCGCCGTTGGGGGACAGGGCGAAGCGGTTGGTACCAAGTCCGCTGTCCGGCACGGACCGGACGGTGCCATCAAAGGGGGCGATAATGCCGCCGTTCCGCTCCAACTGAAGCAGTTCCGCCAGCCGGTCCACCAGCTCCTGCCGCTGGGCGAGCTGCTCTTCATACGCTTGCGTGTGGCCCAGAGCGGTGAGCTCAAACAGATTGGTGGAGGCGTAGACGTAGTCATTTTCCTCAACCAGCACATCGGCGATGACGCCCCGGTAGTCGGTGACCATCATGGGGGCGTTGACGCTCAGCGTGCCGGAACCAAGGGCCTCGCCCTCCGAGGTGGCGACGGTGACCTCCTCGCCCAGCATTGGGCCGTTGTCGGTGAGGGTCACTACCAGGCCGTCCGCGTCGTTTTTCAGCACGGTTCCCGTTTTGGTGGAGTCGTCCGGGCGGGTGACTGTGACTGAATCGCCTACAGCCACCTGATCCGAGGCCGGTAAGGTGACCGCCATTTTGCCGTCCAGGGACAGCAGGAGCAATCCGCCGCACTCCAGCGCGGCCTCGCTGACAGCCTGACCTTCCTCACCGTAGATGGCCTTGACCCGCCCCGCCACACCGGCCTGGATGTACGCGGACTCGCTGGCGTCGGCCAGCTGCGCCATGCGGCTGTTCGCGGCGGATATCTGATCGTTCACATCCGCCAGGGCGGAGCGGATAGAGTCGGCGGTTACCGTGGCAAGGAGATCCCCCTGACCCACAGGATCGCCCTGCTCCACCAGGACTTCATCCAGCTCCACACCCTCGGGAATGGTCACGTCCTCGGCGGCGGCCATCTGAAGGGCTCCGGGCGCGGAGACGGTGATCGTCATGTCGCCGGTTTCCGCTGTGGCGGAGCGCATATCCGCCGCCGCGCGCGGCGCCGCCCCCTGCCCGGGGCGAAAGAACAACAGGACGGCTCCCACCGCTATAATTGCGATGACCGCGATCAAGGCCCAAATCAGGCCGCTCTTTTTCTTTTTTTTCATCATGTCCTCCTTCTGGGAATGTTCCCTCTGAACTGTGCTGAGAGCATACCAAACAAAAATCAACTTCGGATAAACGACGTTGTTTATTTTTCGTTTACTTTTTGGTAGTATAGTATCAAAAAAAGGAGGGAGCGCCATGTTCAAAGTTTTGGTGGCGGAGGACGACGCCAGGACCAACCGGCTGCTCTGCGCCATTCTCAGCCGGGCAGGCTATGAGCCGGTGCCGTCCTTCGACGGGGAGGAGGCGCTGCGGAAGCTGGACGAGGTCCATGTGGATCTGCTGGTGTGCGACGTCATGATGCCCCGGCTGGACGGCCTGGCCCTGACGGAAATGATTCGGGACACCGGCAGCACGCTGCCTATCTTGATGCTCACCGCCAAGGCCCTGCCGGAGGACAAGCGCGCGGGATTCCTGGTGGGCACCGACGACTATTTGACCAAGCCCTTTGATAAGGAGGAGCTGCTGCTCCGCATCCGGGCCCTGCTGCGCCGCGCCCGCATCGTGGACGAGCGGCGGATCACCGTGGGGGATATGGTGCTGGATTATGACTCCCACACGGTGCGGCAGGGAGAGGACATCCAGGTCCTTCCGCCCAAGGAATTTAACCTCCTTTATAAATTACTGGCCTATCCGGAGCGCACCTTCACCCGGCTGCAGCTTTTGGACGAGATCTGGGGCATGGACTCGGAAAGCGACGAACACACGGTCAACGTCCACATCAACCGCCTGCGGACCAGGTTCTACGACTGTCCCGCTTTTGAGATCCAGACGGTCCGGGGGATCGGCTACCGGGCAGTCAGAAAGGAGCGTTCCACATGAAAAAACAATCGCGCCCCAAAAGCTGGCCGGGACGGAGCATTGGGCTGACCTTTTTGCTCACACTGGCGCTGTCTATTGTCGTGGGGATCATTGGACTGACGGCGGCAGGGATCTTTTCCTTTTGCTATTTTCAGGGCTGGATACAATTGGAGTTTCCCCTGATTGCTGTCATTGGTTGGTTGTCTCAGTTTTTCATGTGGTTTCTCATTGTCGGGGGGGTCATGGCGATTTTGCGGGCCCTTATCCTGAATCCGATTTTACGCATGGTGGACGATATGAAGCGACTGGCCGCCGGGGACTTTACCGTGCGGACGCCGGAGGGGGGAAGGCTGCGGCCCCGGGAGCTGAAGGAGTTTGCCGCCGCGTTCAACACCGCCGCGGAGGAGCTTGGAGGCACCGAGCTGCTGCGGAAGGATTTTGTCAACAACTTCTCCCACGAGTTCAAGACCCCCATCACCTCTCTGGGCGGGTTCGCCGACCTGCTGCTGGAGGATGAGGAGATGGACCCGGCGGAGCGGCGGGAATATCTCCAGATCATCAGCGAGGAGGCCCACCGGCTGGCGGAGCTGGCCAACAATGTGCTGGCGTTGGGGCGGGTAGAGGCCCAGACGATCCTCACCGGCGTGACCGAATTTGATCTGACGGAGCAGCTTCGCCAGGTGATCCTTCTCATGGAGCAGAAGTGGCGCTCCAAGCAGATCGACATCCGGTTCGACGGGGAGGAGCTGATGTGTTCCGGAAACGAGGCCCAACTGAAAGAGGTGTGGGTGAACCTGCTGGACAACGCGGTGAAATTCTCGTCCCCAGGCGGGACGGTGGAGCTGACGCTGAAACAGGAGGGCAGCGACTTGGTAGCCGCCATCCAGGACGAGGGCCCCGGCATGGAGGAAAGCGTCCAGGCCCACATCTTTGACCAGTTCTATCAGGGCGACACCTCCCATCGGACGGAGGGGAACGGGCTGGGGCTGACCATCGTCCGCCGAATCGTCACCCTCCACGGAGGGGAGGTGGGCGTGGAGAGCGCACCGGAGAACGGGAGTGTATTTACTGTGCGGCTGCCCCAGAAACGAGGGGACTGACCCGTTGCCGCTCTGCCAATCAGGCACTGAAAAGGACCAATTAGGAATATTCGCCCCCGTTCAATTCTTATATTATAAAGGTAAATGCAGTGTTGAACAGTAGTTCACTTTTGAGCAGCCCAAAGAAGTTTTCCTCTGGAATGCCCAGAAGCGCATAGCCTTTACCATGCGCAGATTTTGATTCTGCCTTTTATTCTCCGTCAATGGGGTTCTCACCTTGCATTTGTTCCATTCTTGGATTATAA
>CANRQC010000142.1 GCA_947632695.1 uncultured Oscillospiraceae bacterium
AAACCGGGAATTGACGCTCTTTTTCGTCTGATTTTCAAAGCAGCCGATGGTGGAAAAGCAGTTGGTCACCAGAACCAAGGAATCCTGAATGTCCTGGAAGATGATTTTGCTCTCGTTTTTTGCGTACTTGCCGCTGTCCCGCAGGAATTTATCAAAAGCGGTGGTAAATCCGGAGCGGGCGGCTTTGTCCGGGCTGCCGCCGTATTCCAGGTAAGAGGAATTGTGATAATATTCGATCTTGGCCACCTGCTTGGAAAAGCAGAAGGCGGCGGTAATCTTCAGCTTCATCTCCGGACGGTTCTCCGCGTCCCGGCCCCGGCGCTCCGCCTCCCAGAACACCGGCATGGTGAAGGCGTTGTCCCCCACCTGCTCCTCCAGGTATTCCCGGATGCCCCCGGGGTAGCAAAATTCCTCGGTCTCGAATTTGCCCCCCACCTGGTTGCGGAACCGGAAGGTCACCCCCTGGTTCACCACCGCCTGACGGCGCAGCACCTCCCGGTAGTATTCCGCCGGAATGGCGATATCCGTGAACACCTGCCGGTCCGGCCGCCAGCGGAACAGGGAGCCGGTCTTCTTCCGGTCCGCCGGCTCCTTGTGGAGCCCGCCGATGTTGCGGCCCTTTTCAAAGTGCAGGGTGTATTTGAAGCCGTCCCGCCGGATGGTGGCGTCAAAGTATTCGGAGGCGTACTGGGTGGCGCAGGAGCCCAGGCCGTTGAGGCCCAGGGAATACTCGTAGTTTTCCCCGTTTTCCCCATATTTGCCGCCGGCGTACATTTCGCAGAACACCAGCTCCCAGTTGTACCGCTTTTCCTTCTCGTTATAGTCCACCGGGCAGCCCCGGCCAAAGTCCTCCACCTCGATGGAGAGGTCCTCGTACCGGGTGAGGATCACCAGGTCGCCGTAGCCCTCCCGGGCCTCGTCGATGGCGTTGGAGAGAATTTCAAACACGGCGTGCTTACAGCCCTCCAGATCGTCGGAGCCGAAGATCACCGCCGGGCGCTTGCGCACCCGCTCCTCGCCCTTGAGCATGGAGATGCTGGAATTGCCGTAAAGTTCCTGTTTTGCTTTTGCCATGAAATCAACCTGTCCTATTACGTTTCTTATTCATGGAAATTATACCATAATATGCCCAAAAAAGTCAACCCGCCAGCCTCCAGGGCCCTTTTCTCTCAAAAACCAGGAAGTAAAACACCGCCGTGTCCACAGGCTTTCTATTCCCACTCCTCGAAAAACTGGCGGAAGGCCGTTGGGAGCGCGGCGGATTCCCCGATCTGCCCTTTCGTCAGCCAGGTATAGGGTCCGTCCGGGGCGGCGACTTCCAGGTAATATCCACGCATATGCCACTGAATGTGGGTAAAAATGTGTTCTTTCTCCACCTGGCGGTATATTTGTACGGGTTTCAGACCCATTTCCTCCACTTTGGCGATGGCCTGGGCCGGCTCCAGCCAGCCTGAGCAGTTGGGCGCCTGCCACAGCCCCGCCAGCAATCCCCGGCTGTCCCGACGCTCCAGGGCGTAGAGCTGGCCGCAGCGAAGGAGGAACACTGTCTTCCGCTCCTCCCTGCGGGCCCGCTTGGGCAGGCGGACCGGCAGGGACGCCGCCGTGCCCGCCGCCCGGCCACGGCAAAAGGCCCGGCAGGGGCACTGCTCGCAATCGGGGGCTCGGTCCGGGCCGCAGAGTGTGGCTCCCAGCTCCATCAGCGCCTGGGTAAAGTTCCCCGCCTGGGCCGGATAGACGGCGGCCAGGGCAGATTCCACCTTCCGCTTGGTCTGGGGAAGGTCCACCGGCGTGTCGTCCGCCGTCAGCCGGGCGGCCAGGCGCAGCACGTTCCCGTCCACCGCCGGGGTGGGCAGGTCAAAGGCGATGGAGCAGATGGCCCCGGCGGTGTAGGGTCCGATCCCCGGCAGGGACAGGACCTGGGCATGATTCTTTGGAAATTGGCCGCCGAAGTCCGCCATCAGGACCTGGGCCGCCTTCTTTAGGTTCCGAACCCGGCTGTAATAGCCCAGGCCCTCCCAGAGCTTTTGAAGAACATCGTCCTCCGCTTTTGCCAGGGCGGGAATATCCGGCAGGGCCTCCAGGAAACGGGCATAGTACCCCTTCACCGCCTCCACCCGGGTCTGCTGGAGCATGATCTCCGACAGCCAGACGTGGTAGGGTTCCCGGTCCGCCCGCCAGGGCAGATCCCGCTTGTGTTCCTCGTACCACGGAAGCAGCGCCTCCGGCAGCTGTTCATAGATTTCCAGGTTGGTCCGCCCCCTTTCGTTCCATATAGGATATTGTACCACATTTCCCCCAAAAAGGGAATCGCCCCGGTGTTCCGGGGCGATGATTTTTTATTGGACGGCGATTCGCCCTTGGGGCGCAGAGTAGGGTTCCCCCACCGTGCCGCCCAGGGCCTCCCGGATGTACATGGCCACGATGTCCCGGGTCTTGACGCCGTTGCCGTTGTTCAGGTACAGCTCCGGGTGGGCCTCTTTAATGGCGGAAAGGGTATAATAGGTGTCGTTTCCGTTCATCAGGAAGTTGTCCGCCACCAGGGCGTAGGTAGCGTTCTCGTCGAAGGGATCCCCGCCCACGCTGGTGATGGTCACCCGGTGGATGGAGGCGGCCTTGTAAAAGTCGCCGTACTCCTCCCCAGCGTCATAGGGCTGGGTGGTGTCCACCTGGTAGGTCAGCCCCGCCACCTGAGCCCAGCCGGGGCAGTCGGCGGTCTGAGTGGCGGCCTCCAGGGTCTCCAGCAGCTCCGCACCGGTAACATAGAGGATGCCCACCCCCATGGGGGAGAAGGGCAGGGCCCAGAGCAGGTCCGTCTCGGTGACGTCCCCGGCGTAGAGGAACTGGTCGCAGTTGCCGCCGTTCTGGATGGCCACTACGGGCACGTCCCCGGCAAAGCCCTCGAATTTGTTCTCGGCGTACCATTTCAGGGCGTCGGCGGTCAGGTCCCCCAGATTGGTCTCCCCGTTCCGGCTGGCGGCGTCCTTGCCGTTGAGAGCAAACAGCACCGTGCCCACCACCGGGGAAGCCGCCTCTATGGCCGCCTGGGCCAGGGCCGCTACGGTTTCATCCTCTCCGGACAGGTCCAGGCCCAGGGTGCTGAACGCGCCGGTCTCCGGGTCGATGAGGTACGCGCCAATAACCGGTTCCCCGTTGGGATCCGGGAGGATGTGGAGATCCCCCGTCATCTCGCTGCCCAGGCTCACCAGCAGGTCGCACTCCGGGGCCTCCACCACATCGGTCAGAGTGTAGCCATCCAGGAATCCGTCCTGCACCGTGTCCGGCAGCTCCGGCCCCACGACGCATACGAATCCCAGCTTGAAGGCATCTCCCAGGACGGCGTTGGGCTCATAGTCATAATAGCCGCTGCTTTCCTCTCCCCTGGTCAGGTTGGAGCAGATCACCTGGAAGGAGGCCGGGTCCTTTGCCGGACGGGTGTCCAGAACCGCTTCCTCGGCGCTGGGGGCGTTTTTCCGGTATTCCAGCTCCTCCGCGCCCCGGTAGAGCTCCGCCTGGGTGAAGTATTTGGTCAAATTGGAGTGGTACGGCAGGCCGGTGGTGGCCGGACCGTAGACAAATTCCAGCGGGCCCATGGCGGCCACATCGTACCCGGCGGCGTCCATCAGATTGTAAACCGCCAGGCCCCGGTCGGAATTGGCCCCCGCGCCGCCCTGGAGATAGTTCCCGGCGTCCACCAGATAGACGGTGGCGCCCTCCCCTTCCAGCTTGGCCTTCGCGGCGGCCACCTGGGCGTAAAGGGCCAGATCACCCCGGATATTGGACGTGTAGATCAGGACGATCTTCCCCTCCACACCGGTCTGGGGCTCCTGAGTAGGCGCGGCGGTGCCGGTGGGGGCGGCGGCGGCGCCGGTGGTCTCCGGCGGCGTGTCCGGCTGGCACCCGGCAAGCAGGCCCAGGGCCATGGCCAAACAAAGCAGTAACGCAAGCAGTTTTTTCATTGAATTTCCTCGCTTTCGTAAATCATCTGTCCCCATTATAGCAGAGAAAATATCCGCCGCAAGCCCCCTGGGGGGTTAAAATTCCGGCTCCAGCCCCAGCTCCCGGGCAGCCACCGCCAGATCCACGTTCAGATACCAGTCGGGGTACAGGGTTTTCGCCAGGAAAAGCTGGTAATACAGTTGCTCCTCCGGGCGACCCTCCAGGGCCGCCAGGGGCAGTACGAGAATCCGGCAGTCTGGGAACCGGTCGGAAAGCTCCTGCTCCAGGGCATGGGCGGCGGAAATGTCCGCCGTCAGCTTCACCACCACGTTGGGCTTCCGCTCCAGGACCCAATCGTCGGTGACCTGGGGGTCCTCCCGATTCTGGGCAATGTTCTGGGAGCCGGTGGCGGCGATCAGCGCCGCGTCCCGGCGGGTCTGGCCCCGGCCCTCCAGCTCCAAATAGATTGCCGTCTCCTGGCAGGTAAAAATTTGCTGGGTGGTATTTTCCAGGACGAAGGACCAGTAGGCCAGGGGGTCATATTCCCAGTGGGCGTAGAAGGTCTCGTCCGCTCCGCCGGTGAATACCTCCTCCGGTGCCACCGGCTCTCCCCCCTCCGGCGTCCGGAACCAGCCCAAAAACCGGTAGCCCCGATAGGTGGGGGTGGGCAGCTCGCCGTAGGGGCTGCCGGGGAAGACGTCCTTCTCCTGCTGGTAGGGGGAAATTCGGCCCCCGTTGGGGTCAAAGAGCAGCCGGTAGCCGGATCTTTCAGACCACTGGGCATAGAGGGTGTGGTCCTCCCGGCGGGTAATCACGGTGACG
>CANRQC010000143.1 GCA_947632695.1 uncultured Oscillospiraceae bacterium
CTTTCGTTTCAAAAAACTACCACCTTCTACTTATGTCGCATGGGACACATTTTAACACAGCCCTCCGGAAAATGCAAGCCCCAAATAAGAAAATTTAACAAAAAATTACAGATTATTTTAGGCAGAATATCCAAGGATTGATTTTCCCTTCCGGATGTGCTATGCTAGAATCCAAGGAGGCGGCGGAAATGTACGCGGATTGTCACATCCATATGGTTCTGGATGGCCGGGACTGGCGGGCCGCCATCCGGCGGCATGAAAAGGGGCCGGACCTCGGTTTCATTCGGGCCGCCCTGGAAGGCTACCGGGCCGGGGGCTTTACCTACCTCCGAGACGGGGGCGACCGCTGGGGCGTGGGGGCCGCCGCCCGGGAGATGGCCGGGCGATTTGGCATCGTCTACCGCACCCCCCTGGCCCCCTTGCACAAGGCGGGGCACTACGGCGGGTTTATCGGCCGGCACTTTGCCGATTTGGCGGAATTTACCGCCCTGGCCAGGGAAACGGCGGCGGAAGGCGGCGATTTTCTCAAGATCATGATCTCCGGGCTGATGGATTTTTCCCGGCCCGGGGTGCTGACGGAGCCGGGGCTGGACCCGGCGGAAATTCGGGCGCTGGTCACGGCGGGCCGGGGCCTGGGCCTGTCCGTCATGGTCCACGGCAACGGGGACGCCCAGGTGGAAGCCGCCGCCCGGGCCGGGGCGGCGTCTGTGGAGCACGGGGCCTACGTGGGGGAGGCAGCGCTGACCGCCATGGCGGAAATGGGGACGGTGTGGGTGCCCACCCTGTCCACCATCGGCAATCTCCGGGGTAAGGGGCGCTACCCCGACCCGGCGGTGGAGGCAATTCTGGCGGGAGCCATGGATAATGTCCGCCGCTTCGCCGCCATGGGGGGTCTGATCGCCCCGGGCACCGACGCGGGGGCCTGGGCGGTGCCCCATGGGGGGACCCAGGAATATACCCTTCTGGCCCAGGCCATCGGCCCGGGATGGGAGGCGGCGCTGGAAAAGGGCGTGGCCGTCCTTCGGGAACGGTTCTAAAAGGAAAGGCGGCAGGGTTTCCCCTGCCGCCGCGGTCTATTTCCTTCTTTTCCAGCGCCAGAGGGCCAGCCCCGCCAGGATCGCCACCCCCAGGAAATAGGGGATCCCCGGCAGCAGGAAGGCCACCCAGGCGGGGGCGGCGTGCACCGGGGCCTGGAGCTTCTGAAAATCCAGAGCCACATGGAAGCACATCAAGCACAGCAGCAGCCAGGCCCCGCCGGAAAGAGCGGCGGCCCATCCGTCCCGAATGCGTCCGCCCCGCCGCCGCCACAGCCACAGAGCCAGCAGGCCGCTGACTACCAAGGGCACCAGCAGGGCGCTGCCTGGCAGCAGGGCCACCCAGGCCGGGGCGCTGTCCCCTGTTCGGCAGAGGGCCGCGCCATAGGAAGCGCCCATTTGCGCCCCCGCCACCGGCCCCAGAAGCAGGGATAAAAGCGCGAAAAACCACACCATGTTCAAAACCTCCTCAATCGTCCTTTCGCATACGGAGGAATCCCAGAAGCACCGCCCCCAGGCAGATAGCGCAAAAAATGCCGTTGCCGTCCAGGGTAATGGCGGCGGAATCAGCCAGGCCCGGCTCCGGCAGGAACGCCGTCAGCGCCGCCCAGATCACCAGGCCCATCACCCCCGCCAGGCACAGCCAAACGCCCCAGGACCGCTTTTCCCCGGCGGCGGGCGCTTTGGGCAGGGGGTCCGTCCCCTCCTCCGGGCGCATCAGCCGGTCCAGGGGCACCTGAAAGCAGTCGCTCAGAGCCAGGAGCTTATCCGGCTCGGGCACCGCCCGGTCCGTCTCCCACTTGGACACCGCCTGCCGGGACACCTCCAATTTTTCCGCCAGGGCCTCCTGGGACAGACCGGCCTGCTTCCGAAGGGTATAAATTTTTTCTCCCAGCGTCATAAGAGCCTCCTTTCGCCCCTCAGTTTAGCGGAAAAACAGCCGAAGCGCCAGCGACGGCGGCTTCCATTTCCGCAACTACCGGTTGCGTTTTTTGAAGTTTTCGGATTGTTCACTTGAGATATGACAAAATCTGTGGTAAACTAGGATGGTATAGCGACAGGAAAGGGGGGTGTCCATGGCCTTCGATTACTACGATCCCGAGCAGCGCCGTCAGCGCCGGATCGCCAAAAGGAAAGAGCGGGAGCGGGAGCAGCGGCAGCTGCGGGTCCGTCTGCTGCTGGCGGGGGTGGTGATCCTGGTGTGCGGCGGGCTGATTTTCGCCGTCAGCCAGGGGTGGATCTCCCTGGGCGCGCAGGAACCCTCCTCCATTTCCCAGACCGATCCTTCGGCCACCGAAGGGACCACCGTGCCCCGCCAGCCGGAGACGGTGATCCACATCGTGGCCGCCGGGGACGTGAACGTCACCGACACAACCGTGAACGCCGGGGACGCCGCCGGGGATTTCAGCCATGTCTTTCTGGACGTGCTGCCCCTGCTGGCCGACGCGGACCTGACCTGCGTGAATTTTGAGGGGAATCTGGTGGGCCCGCCCTACGGCGCCGCCAACTTCTCCGCCCCCCAGGCCATGGTCCAGGCCCTGGCGGCGGCGGGGGTGGACGTGGTGCAGATGGCCAACTCCCGGTCCATCGCCAACGGCATCTCCGGCCTGGCCACCACCATTCAGGCCATTCGCAACGCCGGCATGGAGGCGGTGGGGGCCTACGCCACCCCGGCGGAGTTCCGCAGCTCCGGGGGCTACCTTATGCGGGACATCCAGGGCATCCGGGTGGCCATCGTGGCCTTCACCAAGGGCATGAGCGGCATGGCTCTGCCGGAGGACAACGAGGACTGCGTCAACGTCCTGTACACCGACTACGACACCGAATACCAGCGCATCGACCGGGAGGGCATCACCCGGCTGCTGCGAAACATCGCCCAGGAGGAGCCGGACGTCACCATCGCCCTGCTCCACTGGGGCAGCGAGTACAACGACACCATCAGCGACAGCCAGAAGGCCATTCAGGAGCTGATGTTCCAGGAGGGCGTGGACGCCATCATCGGCACCCACCCCCACTATGTCCAGCAGATCGTCTACGATCCCGAGGCGGGGACGGTGGTCGCCTATTCCCTGGGGGACCTGCTCAGCGACGCCACCCGGGCGGGCACCGAGTACGCGGTGGTTCTGGATCTGGAGATCACCAAGGACAACGAATACGGCCAGACCCGGATCACGGGCTGCACCTACACCCCCATTTCCATCGTCAACGATGACAGCGGCGGCCTGCGGGTGCTGCGGATGGCGGAGGCCCTCTACGCCTATGAGAGCCGGAACGTGGACCGGGTCAGCCAGCAGACCTACGAGGACATGGTCTATGCCCAGCAGCGGGTGCGGGAGCGGGTGGAACCCACCGATCCGGAAGACGCCACGGTTGGGGAGGATGAGACCACCGCCCCCGGGACCACCGGGAACACCGGCGACACCGGAGATACCGGCACCACCGGAGATACCGGCACCACCGGGGACACCGGCACCACCGGAGATACCGGAACCACCGGAGACACCGGCACCACCGGAGACACCGGAACCACCGGAGACACCGGCACTACCGGGCCGCCCTCCACGGGATGATTTACAGAAAAACAGGGCCTGACCGCTTGGTCAGGCCCTGCCGCTTTTCCTTATCGGGAGTCTCCGAAGAAGTAAAGGGCCAGCATCCCCGGGCCGGAGTGGGACCCACTGAAGGGCTCGTGGGGATAGATCAGCAGCTCCTTGGGCTTGGCAATGGCGCAGATCCGCTCCGCCAGCTCCTGGACCTCCTCCGGACAGTCCCCATGGGAGATGCCCACCCGGCAGGCCTCCGGGTTCACCGCCTTGGTCCGGTACTTTTCCACGATGGCGTCCACGGCGCTCTTCCGGCCCCGGCACTTCCGGACGCAGACGATCCGGCCCTGCTCGTCCCCCCACAGCAGGGGCTTGATGTTCAGCAGGGTCCCCACGGCGGCGCTGGCGGCGCTGATCCGACCGGAGCGGCGGAGGTACATCAGATTTTCCACGGTAAAGTACTGGCACAGGTGGTCCGTGGCCTCGTTGAGCCGGGAAACAGCGGCGTCAATGGAAAGGCCCTCCTTCCGCAGGTCCGCGGCCATGCAGGTCAGGATCCCCACCCCCAGGCAGGCGCCCCGGGAGTCCACGGTCCGCACCTTCCGGCCGGGAAACTCCGCCATCAGCTCTGCCGCCGCCAGAGTGGAGGCGTGGTAGGAGCCGCTGACGGCGCTGGACAGACCCACATAGATGACGTCCTGCCCCTGCTCCAGGAAGGGCCGGAAGTGATCGATAAAGGACTGCTGGTTAAACAGGCTGGTGGTCACCCGCTGGCCCGCCCGCAGCGCGTCGTAATAGGTCTTGGAATCAAAATCGTCAATGACGCCGCTGTACTCCACCCGCTGCCCATCCAGCAGATAGTGGCAGGGCAGCACCTGGATATCCAGCTCCTCCATGATTTTTCGGGGCAGATTGGCATTACTGTCCGTAAAAATACAATAGGACACGGAATGATCCCCTTCTTTCTAATAGATAATATTATTATACACGATTT
>CANRQC010000144.1 GCA_947632695.1 uncultured Oscillospiraceae bacterium
GACGATTTCCTCCGGGGAAAAGCAAGAAACGGTCCCCTACGGTCAAATATCGGAAGTATTTGAATCGGACCACCTCTGGCTGCTTCTGTATAATGGCGAAAATGCGCTGCTTTTGCAAAAAAAGGACTTGGTCTCCGGCGACGCCGCGTCGTTTACCGCGCGCATTCTTGAGAAAACGAAAGGCAACGGAGTAGAATAGATACAAGCGGCGCCCCGGCGAAAGCCGGGGCGCTCGATTTGTGAAAACGTTCAAAAAACATTGGCTGTCCTTCACCGGCACAGCCGGTGGGCAGGACTACTTCTTCTCCTTGATCCGGGCCTGGAGGTGCATAGACAGCACCGCCAGAGAGGTGGCCATATTCTCCTGCTGCACCAGGATCCCGGCGGGGACCTCCAAATGGGTGGGAGCAAAGTTCCAGATGGCCTTGATGCCGCAGGCGATCAGCTGGTCGCAGACCTCCTGGGCGTGTTCCACCGGAACGGTGATGATCCCCATCAGGACCTTATAGGTCCGGCAGAAGCTCTCCAACCGGCTGATGGGGTAGATGGGCTTGCCCTCCCCTGCCGTGGGGTTCACGTCGAAGGCCGCCAGAATGTTCAGACCGTACTCCTGGAAGCCGGTGTAGCTCAGCAGCGCCCGGCCCAGCTTGCCAGCGCCGATCAGCACGGCGTCGTTCAGATTGTCATATCCTAAAAACTGCTGGATGTCGTCGATCAGGCCCTCCCGGAGATAGCCCACCTTGGGCCGGCCCCCGTCGGAGACCATGGCCAGGTCCTTGCGGACCTGCACCTCCCCCATGCCCAGGGCCGCGGCCAGGGCGGTGGCGGAAATATAGGGGGAGCCCCCGTCGGGAATGGTTTTGAGATAGGCGAGGTAATTGGGAAGGCGCTTCAAGACGGATTTGGAGATTTCCTTGCGCTCCATAGATTTCCCTCCTGTGTTATCGATATCTTTTATATCGATTATACCACGCTTTTCCCCATCTTGCAAGTAAAATTTTTTTACGCCGTCTGTCGCAGCAGCTCCGTCCGCAGCCGGTCCATGATCCGCTTTTCCAGCCGGGAGATGTAGGACTGGGAGATGCCCAGTTTCTTGGCCACCTCCTTCTGGGTCATCTCCCGGCGGCCCCCCAGGCCAAAGCGGAGAGTCACGATCTCCCGCTCCCGGTCCGGCAGCTCCCGCACCGCCTGGCGCAGGAGCCGCAGGTCCACGTCGTCCTCCAGGGGCCGTAGGATCATGTCCTCGTCGGTGCCCAGGATGTCGGAAAGAAGCAGCTCGTTGCCGTCGTAGTCCATGTTGATGGGTTCGTCCAGGGAAACCTCCGACTTTTGATTGGCGATCTTGCGGATGTGCATCAAAATTTCGTTTTCGATGCAGCGGGAGGCATAGGTCGCCAGCTTGATGTTCTTTTCCCGGCGGTAGGTGTTAATGGCCTTAATGAGGCCGATGGTCCCGATGGAGATCAGGTCCTCCAAATTGACGCCGGTATTCTCAAACCGCCGGGCAATGAATACCACCAGCCGCAGATTCCGCTCGATGAGAAGCTGCTTGGCGCTCTCCTCTCCCCGTTCCAGAGCTTCCAGGGCCTGCTGCTCCTCCGGCCCCTTCAGGGGCGGCGGAAGCACGTCGCTTCCGCCGATGTAATAGACGGGCTCCGGTTGGATCATTCCGATTTTGGTCAAAAAAGCCACGATTGCCTGCCGCATATTTCGCCATCCTTTCATCCCATGGCGCCCACCAGCGCCTGACAGCCATCCTCCAATCCCTCCGGCGCGAAGGCCACCAGGGTGCCTGCGTGCCGGGCGTTGATTTTGACCTCCTCCAGCCGGAGGGCCAGCATCAGGCCCCCGGCATTTCCAACGCTTTTGTAGGGGATCAGCCGCAGCCCCGGCACCTTGCCCGAGGCCAGGGTCTCCACCGGGTTTTGAAGCTGCTCCAGAGTCAAGCCGGTGAGGGCTTGGGCCGTCCGGGGACCGACCACCGTCACCGGCTCCCCGGAAACCGGGTCCCGGAGGGTGTTGCCTGTGTCCCGGAGGGCCAGGAGCCGGACCTGGCGGCCCCGGTGTCGCAGCTCCAGGGGCAGATACTTGGGACCTGCCATGCCGGGAAGCCCCGTCCGGCACAGGAGCAGCAGCCCCGCCGCGCCCAACAAGGGCGAGAGGAGAGAGCCGTTTCCCAGGCCCATGGCGATGCCGCCCAAGGCCATGCTCAGGATGACGAACACCGCCGTCTTGGCAGCGGCCTCCCGGCACAGCCCGAAGGCCAGCACGCCCATGCACCCCAGGCTCACCAGATTCCAGGGGAGCTCGGCAAGAAAGGCAAAGCCCGGCAGCAAACACATCCCTCCGTACACCCCGCCCAGGGCGGCGGCCAGGGCCGCCCGGGCCGCTCCCGGCGGGCTGCCGGAGAGCCGGTTGGTCCCCAGCAGGAGCAGAAAGTCCACCACAAAATTCAGTCCCATCACAAGATCCAGGTAAACGGTCATGCCCTTCCCCCTCTCGCTTCGGTACCCAAAGTATAACCTGTCCCGGGAAAGAAGTCCGTCGCAACCCAAAGCCCCATCCGGGCAAAGAATCGGCCCGTCCTCCCCCGGCCCTCCAGATTGAAAACACAAAACCAAAAAAGCGGGAGCCGATTCCATCAGCTCCCGCTCGTTTCTGTCGAGGATTTTTCCTGCCGGGCCACCGCCCGGATATTTTTCTCCGCCTTGAACCGGGGAACCATCACTTCCCGGCCACAGGTCTGGCAGACCAGCCGGAAATCCGCCCCGGTGCGGGTGACCTTCCACTGCTTGCCCCCGCAGGGATGGGCCTTCTTCATGGTCAGAATGTCTCCTACCCGGATATCCATAAGCGCCTCCTAGCTTCTCTTTTTGATCTCCTCCCAGTACCGCTTGGCCGCCTGCTCCACCTTATTGGGGCCGTACTCATAGTAGTGGGTCCCCACCAGATCGTCAGGCAGGTACTGCTGGGCCACCCAGTGGCCGGGGAAGGCGTGGGGGTAGAGATAGCCCTGCTCCCGCTCCATGGTGTAGGTGTCGGCGTGGACGTTCTGCAAATGCCGGGGGAAGTCCCCGCCCCTGCCCTTCCGGATGTCCCGCACCGCCGCCTCGATGGCCTCGTTGCCGGAGTTGGACTTGGGGGCCGTGGCCATCAGCACCGCCGCGTCCGCCAGCGGGATCTGGGCCTCGGGCATGCCCACCATCAGGGCGATGTCCACCGCCGCCTTGACGATGGGAATGATCATGGGATAGGCCAGCCCCACGTCCTCACAGGCGGTGACCATCATCCGCCGGCAGGCCGAGGGCATCTGGCCCGCCTCCAGGAGCCGGGCCAGATAGTGGACTGCCGCGTCCGGGTCCGAGCCCCGGATGGACTTTTGGAGGGCGGAGAGAAGATCGTAGTAGTTGTCTCCGTCCCGGTCCGCCCGGAGGGCGCTCTTTTGGGTGACGGCCTGGGCGTCGTTCAAGGTGATTTGGAGCGTCGTCCCCTCCACCTTGCCCACGGAGAAGAGGACTTCCACGGCGTTCATGGCCTTCCGCAGGTCCCCGCCGCAGGCCCCGGCGATATACTCCAGGGCTCCCGGCTCCGCCTGGGCGGACAGGTCGGTGCGCTTTTCCAGAAATTCCACCGCCCGCAAGATGGCCTTCAGCGCCGCCTCGGCGGAGATCTGCTTGAACTCGAAAATGGTGGAACGGCTTAAAATCGCGTTGAAGACATAGAAATAGGGGTTCTCCGTGGTGGAGGCGATGAGGGTGATCTTGCCGTTCTCGATATACTCCAAAAGGGACTGCTGCTGCTTTTTGTTGAAGGACTGGATCTCGTCCAGGTACAGCAGCACCCCGTCCGGGGCCATAAAGGTGTCCAGCTGGGCCACGATCCCCTTGATATCCGCCGTGGAGGCGGTGGTGGCGTTGAGCTGGTAGAGGGCCCGGTTAGTCCTCTGGGCGATGATCTTGGCAACAGTGGTCTTGCCCGTGCCGCTGGGGCCGTAGAAGATCATATTGGGCACGCTGCCGGCGTCGATCAGCCGGCGAAGGACCCCGTCCTTGCCCAGAATATGCTCCTGGCCGTAGATCTCGTCGAGGCTGGTGGGCCGCAGCAGGTCCGCGAGGGGCTGGTACATGGGCGTCCCTCCTTTCGTTTTTGTAAGTATAACATAGAACGGGGAAAAAAGCAACGGCATGACAAAAGTCATGCCGTCATTCGCTTTTTACGCTAGAAAGTCGCCACGTCCGGCTCCGCCGGGGCGGCGTCCTCCACGGAAATGGCGGTGAGGAAGGGCCCCTCCTTCCCCTTGTACAGGGCGTGGCGCTGGGCGCTGACCTTGGCCGTGACCATGACCCAGCTCCGTGGGCGGAGCCGCCGGGCGTCGGCATACCGACAGGGAATGCCGCAGAACTGGATGTCCTGGACGCAGCAGGTCATGACGAACCGGCCCGGCGCGAACATTCCATTTTTCTCCCGGCGGAGCATGGCGGTCTGGCCCTTGAAGCGGACGGTCTTGCCGTCGTATTTCTTGGGTTCCTCCGTCATGTCCCGGTAGAACAGGGCAT
>CANRQC010000145.1 GCA_947632695.1 uncultured Oscillospiraceae bacterium
GTTGCCCAGCCGCCCTGGATCCATGGCGGCTGGGCAACGTCCAAACCGACTCCCTGGAGGATATGGCCCGGAGCCAAGCCGCCAGGCGGTTTGTGGAGGCGTCCCGCCCGGTGCCGGCGGAATGCCGGGCCTGCCGGTACTATCCCCTGTGCCGGAACGGTTGCCGGCGGGAACGGGCCGATTCTCCGGAGGGGTCGAGGAAAACCGCCCTCTGCGCCGCCTACCGGTACTTTTTCGCCAAGCGGGAGGACCAGCTCCTCCAGGCGGCCCGGATCATCGGCGCCCGGCGGGGCTGACCGCCGGAGGCCCCATTTTAGCAGTCCAAATAATGGCCCGGCTTTCCATGGCCGGGCGGAGCGATCTTCCGTTAGGAGGCGGATTTTATGTGCAAGCCCTATCTTCCCCCGGACGCGCCCTTCCTGGCGCCGGTCCTGGACGCCTACCCCTTCCCCGCAACCCTTTTAGGGGCGGTGCGCTACGGCCAGGGGCACATCAACGACACCTACTGCGTCCTCTGCCAGGGGCAGGAGGGCGACTGCGTTCGGTTCATTCTCCAGGGGATCAATTCGGCGGTCTTCCCCGACCCGGAGGCCCTGATGGAGAATTTTGAGGGCGTCACCTCCTTCCTGAGGAAGAAAATCTGGACCATGGGCGGCGATCCCCAGCGGGAGACCCTGAGCCTGATCCCGACCAAGAGCGGCGGGCGCTTTTTCCAGGATCCCCAGGGGAAATTCTGGCGGCTGATGCCCTTCGTGGAGGGCACGGACTGCTTCCAGTCCGCCACCCCGGCGCTGTTTGAGGCGTCGGCTCGGGCCTTCGGGCGCTTTCAGCGTCTGCTATCGGACTATCCCGCCGAGACCCTCCACGAGACCATTCCCGATTTTCACAACACCGAGGCCCGCTTCGCCAAGTTTGAGGCGGCTTTGCAGGCGGACCCGCTGGGCCGGGCGGCGCAGGCCCGGGAAGAAATTCAATTCGTCCTGGAACGGAAGGCGGACTGCTCCGTGGCCCTACGGGCCCAGCGGGAAGGAAAGCTCCCCCTCCGGGTGACCCACAACGACACCAAGCTGAACAACATTCTCATCGACCGGAAAACCGGCGAGGGGATCTGCGTCATCGACCTGGACACCACCATGCCTGGCCTTTCCATCAACGATTTTGGCGACTCCATCCGCTTCGGCGCCAACCACTGCGCGGAGGACGAGGGGGATCTTTCCAAGGTGGCCTTTGATTTAGAACTGTTCGAGGCCTACACCCGGGGCTTTCTGGAGGGGGCGGGCGGCAGTCTGACCCCGGCGGAGCTGGAATACCTGCCCTGGGGGGCCCGGCTGATGACGCTGGAATGCGGCATCCGGTTCCTGACGGACTACCTGGAGGGGGACCGCTACTTCCGCATCCACGACCCGGACCAGAATCTGCGCCGCTGCCGGACCCAGTTCAAGCTGGTCCGGGATATGGAAGAGCAGTTTGACGCCATGGGCGCCGTCGTGGCGGCATACGCGAAATAAACCCGCTTCCCGGAAAGAAGGCTGTGCGCGATGAAGAAATTGCCCGAAAAACCAAGACTGCTGGCAAAGCTGTTTTTCACCATGCTGTACATCAGCGCCTTTACCTTTGGGGGCGGCTTTGTCATCATCACCTTCATGAAGCGAAAATTTGTGGACGAGCTCCACTGGATCGACGAGCAGGAAATGCTGGACATGACGGCCCTGGCCCAGTCCTCCCCCGGGGCCATCGCGGTGAACGCCGCCATCCTTGTGGGCGATCATGTGGCCGGCTTCGCCGGCATGGCCGCGGCGGTCTTGGGCACGATCATCCCGCCTGTGGCGATTTTGTCCGTGATCTCTCTCGGCTACGCGGCCTTCGCCTCCAATCGGTATGTGGCCCTGACTTTGAAGGGGATGCAGGCGGGGGTCGCGGCGGTCATTCTGGACGTGGTGTGGAGCCTGGGGGCTAAGGAGCTGAAAACCAAGGCTCCTGTCCATCTGGCCATCATGGTCGGCGCCTTTATCGCCACCTTCTGCTTCGGCGTCAACGTCATTTTCATCATCCTGGCGGCGGGGATGGTGGGGGTCGGCCTGGCCATGGGGCAAAAGAGACGGGAGGGGCCGGAAAAATGATCTATTTGCGGCTTTTTTGGAGCTTTTTGCAGATCGGCCTGTTCTCCATCGGCGGCGGCTACGCCGCCATGCCCCTCATCCAGGCCCAGGTGGTGGATGGGTACGCCTGGCTGTCGCTAAACGAATTTGTGGACCTGGTCACCATCGCCGAAATGACCCCCGGCCCCATCGCGGTGAACGCCGCCACCTTCGTGGGCCTTCGGATCGCCGGATTCGGCGGGGCGGTGGTCGCGACCCTGGGCTGTATCACCCCGTCCCTCTTTTTGGTGTCCCTGCTGTCCTATGTCTACAGGAGGTACAAGAACCTGGGGGTATTGCAGAGCGTCCTGTCCAGCCTGCGGCCCGCCGTGGTGGCGCTGATCGCCTCCGCCGGGCTGACCATTCTGCTCAAGGTCGTTTTTAACGGCCAGGCCATGGCCCTGTCTTCAGTGGACTGGGTGGGCGTGGGGCTGTTCGCGGCGGCCCTGACCGCCCTGCGCCGGTTGAAGTGGAGCCCCATCCTGGTCATGGTGCTGTGCGGCGCCGTGGGCCTGGTCCTGGGCCTCCTGGCGGGGTCATAGGCGCCGCGCGGGCCGCCGGACGCATAAAGGGAAACGGCCGGGAGCGAAATCGCTCCCGGCCATCTGTTTTGGGGAAACCCCGTTCCCCGCTTTGATCCAACACGAAAAAAGCCGGAGCGGACGATCAAAAGTCCGCTCCGACTTGGTGCCGGTGACCGGGATCGAACCGGTACGAGGTTGCCCTCACGGGATTTTAAGTCCCGGGCGTCTGCCTGTTCCGCCACACCGGCGTGGCCTTATCCTATCACATTTTCCCCCGCCCGTCAAGTAAGCTGATCCAAATTCAGAGCGAAAGCCGGCAGGCACTCCGCCAAAAACCAGTTCAGCTCGGGGCTGTTCATCTCCTCCAGGGCCTGGCGGGTCTGCCGGGCGGCGGATTCAAATTCCTGATTCCCCGCCTTCTGCTCCTCCACGCACTTGATGTAGGCGGAGAGCTTGTCCGCCGCCTTGACGATGGGGGTGACCTCCGGATCGTCCTCCAGCACCAGGGGGGCGTAGCTGTCCCGCAGCGCCGGGGGCAGCTTGTCCAGCAGCCGGTTCCCGGCGTAGCGCTCCACCTGCTTGTAGGAGCGGCGGATGTCGGAATTGGCATACTTAATGGGGGTGGGCATATCCCCGGTGAGGATCTCCGAGGCGTCGTGGTACAACGCCGCCGTGGCGCACCGGTCGGGGTCCGGTCCGGGCAGATGCAGCACCTCCCGGCGGATCAGGGCCAGAGCGTGGGCCAGCACCGCCACCTGGTGGCTGTGCTCCTGGATGTTTTCGGAAAAAGTGTTGCGCATCAGGCCCCAGCGGGTGATATAGCGCATCCGGCCCAGCAGGGCGTAAAATTCATTGGCCATCGATTTTACCTCTCCCGGCTCTTGAGGATCCGGATATCCTCCCCCAGAAAGGCCACCCGGCGGAAGGACCGGAGGCGGGAGGCAATTTGGGGGGAGTACCTGCGGGGCAGGTCCTCCGTATTCAGATTGGTGGACAAAATGGTGGATTTATTGGAGAGCAGCCGGTCGTTGAGCAGGGTGTAGAGGGACGCCGTGACAAACTGGCCGGGCAGCTCGGTGCCCAGGTCGTCCAAAATCAGCAGATCGCAGGCGGAATATTTCTCCGCGTCCTGGCGGGCCGCCTCGTCGGCGGAAAATCTCGCCCGCTCCAGCTTGGAAAACAGGTGGGCGGCGCTTTCATAGACCACGGAGTAGCCCCGCTCCGCCACCTCCCGGGCGATGCAGGCGGACAGGAAGGTTTTCCCCAGCCCCGTGTCCCCGGAAAACAGCAGGTTCTCCGCCCCGGGGCGGAAGGTCTGGGCGTATTGCAAGCAGGTGGCGTAGGTTTTCTCCATGACCCGGCGGGGGCTGACCCCCAGCTTGGGATCGATCCGGTCCGGGTAATAGTCCAGGCGGAACTCCTCGAACCGTTCCTCCCTGCCGTGAAGGAGGGTCAGCTCCTTCCGCTGCTCCTGGGCGCACAGGGCCAGCAGGCACCGGCACATGGCGCTGCCCACATAGCCGGTGTCCCCGCAAAGGGGACAGTTGGGCTTATCCGATAGAAAATCCGGGGGAAACTTGGCGCGCAGCAGCTCCTGCCGCTCCCGCTGCAAGGCCAAATTCTCCTGGCGGGCGGCCTCCATGGACTTTTCCACGTCCCCGCCCTGGGTAAAGACCGCCTGGGCCGCCTGGGCCATATTCTGGCGCAGCGCCCGGTCGATCTCCTGAAGCCGGGGCTCCTCCCGGTACGCCTGGGCCAGATGGGCCCGATAAAGGCTCTCCCGGTCCGAACGGGCCTGCTCCAGCCGCCGCCGGGCGGCGCGCAGGACTTGTGGGCTGTACCCCATGGTTATCCCTCCCGCA
>CANRQC010000146.1 GCA_947632695.1 uncultured Oscillospiraceae bacterium
TACTCCATGCCGAAGGGCAGGGTCCCCTCCGCCAGGAAGATCTGTCCCGGCCCCGGAAGCTCCTCCAGGGGGATCCGGATGGAGGCCTGAATGCCCCGGCTCTGGAGCAGCTCTTGAAGCAGCTCCGCCCGCCGGCGGGTGCCGCACAGGACCAGGCTGGCAAAGCCCAGATCCTGGTAGTGCTTCAGGTCCCCGGCGGCGGTGTCCAGACTGCCGGCGTAGCTGGGAAGCTGCTTGGCGGCCAGGGGCAGCAGCTGCCGGGGCGGATTTTCCGCGGGGTAGGAGGCCCCGCCGAAGGCGTCCAGGTAGACCAGGGTTCTGCCCTTCAGCAGTCCGCAGAAATCCTCCCACTGGCAGACGTAATCGCACAGCTCGCCCATGACGGCCCCGGATTGAAGCAGACCGTCCAATTGAAGACCGATCTCCTCGGTGCGGGTGCGGGCGGCCCGGTGGAGCCCGGCCTGGTCGCAGAGGACCACCACCGTTTCCTCCGGCAGATAGTCCAGCGCGGTGGTCATCTGGGGATAGATCAGGGCCATGTACCGGTCGGAGGCGGCGTTTTGCGCCCCGTTTTCATATTTTTCCAGGTCCTTTTCCAGGGTGGCGATCAGGGCCTCGTTTTTGTTCTTCCGCCGCTTCTGGCGGGCGATCAGGCCCCGCAGATCCTGACACAGCCCCTGGACTCCCTCCGGGTGGAGGGCCGGCTGGGTCTCCCCCACGGGCAGGACCGTAACGGATTCCACATTTTCCGTCCGCCGCTGGGTGTAGGGGTCAAACCTGCCCAGGGCGTCCAGAGTGTCTCCGAAAAACTCCGCCCGGAAGGGCTGGGCGTCGCCGGGGGAGAACACGTCCAAAATCCCGCCCCGAAGGGCGAACTGCCCCGGCCCCTCCACCATGGCGCACCGATTGTAGCCGCCCTGGGTCAGCCGGACCAGCAGATCGTCCAGGGGATAGTCCTTCCCCAGCTCCAGGGTGAACACCGCCGAAAATAGGACCTCTTTCGGCATGGTGCGCTGGCTCAGAGCCTCCCAGGGCCAGATCTGTAAATCTTCTTTTCCCGAGGCCAGGGCGTAGAGGGTGGCCAGGCGCTTCTGCTCCCACTCCCGGCTCACTGCTGAAGCATCGTACAGGGTCAGCTCCCGGGAAGGGAGCAGGGACGCCGTACGGCCCAGAAAATCCTTCAGCTCCTCCTGTAGCCGCTTGGCGGCCATGTCGTCCTGGCACAGCACCACCATGGGCGCACGCAGATCCTGCCGCAGCCCGGCGATCAGATGGGTGCGGTTGATCTGCCCGATGCCGGTGACGGCGGCGGAGCGGCCTTTTTTCAGGGTTTTGAGCAAGATGGGGTATTCCGGCAGGGAATTGAGGGCAGAAAGAAGCACAGACATATTTTTTCCTCCACGTCACAACGCGGAAAGGGGAGTTCTTCCCCTTTCCGTGGCGTTATGACCTTTTTTCAATCGATTTTTCCGTTGAACCGGTTGGCGGCCTCGCCGACGCCCCGGGTGACCACCCAGAGGGCCGCCTCCGCCGCCCGGTCCAGAGCGGGAAGGAGCTTGGTTTCTTCCGTGGCGGAGAACCGGGACAGGACCCAGTCCGCCAGATCGTAGTCCGGGTGGGGCTTGGCCCCCACGCCGATCTTTACCCGGGGGAAATTTTGACTCCCCAGCTCGGCGATGATGGACTTGATGCCGTTGTGTCCCCCGGCGGAGCCGTCGCCCCGGACCCGGAGCCGGCCGGGCTCCAGGGAGATGTCGTCAAACAGCACCACGATCCGTTCCGGCGGGATCTGGTAGTAGGAGGACATGGCAAGCACCGCCCGGCCGGACAGATTCATATAAGTCTGGGGCTTGAGCAGCAGCAGCCGCCGCCCCTGGTAGTCCGCCTGGCCGTAGAGCCCCTGGAATTTCAGTTTCTCCACCTTGCAGCCCAGTTTCCCCGCCAGCGCGTCCAGGGCCCGGAAACCGCTGTTGTGGCGGCTCTTCTCGTACTCTGTTCCCGGGTTTCCCAGACCGACGATGAGCCAGGTCTCCTTCTTCGGACCGAACAACACGTTAGAACAGGTCCGCGATAGAGGTGCCGCCGTGGATGTGAGAGATGGCCCGGGCGAAAATGGGGGCCACGTCCAGCTGGCGGATCTTGTCGCAGGGCACGTTTTCCGGCAGGGGGATGGTGTTCAGGAAGACCATTTCCTGAATGTAGCTGTCCTGGATCCGCTGGTAGGCGGGGCCGGACAGCACCCCGTGGGTGGCGCAGGCGTAGACTTCCTTGGCCCCGCCCACCTCCACCAGCGCCTTGGCGGCGTTGCACAGGGAACCGGCGGTATCCACCAGGTCGTCGTAGAGCAGGCAGGTCTTGCCCTTCACGTCGCCCACCACATTCATGACCTCGCACTCGTTGGCCTTCTGGCGGCGCTTGTCCACAATGGCCAGGCCCATGTGGACCTTGGCGGCGAAGGCCCGGGCCCGGGCCACGGAGCCCACGTCGGGGGAGACTACCACAAACTCGTCGTGGTTAAACTGATCCTCGGGGAATTTGCTCAGATAGTACTTGACAAAGGAGGGATTGCCTAAAAGATGATCCACGGGAATGTCGAAGAAGCCCTGGATCTGGGCGGCGTGGAGGTCCATAGTCAGCACCCGGTCGGCGCCGGCGGCGGTGATCATGTTGGCCACCAGCTTGGCGGAGATGGGGTCCCGGCTCTTGGCCTTCCGGTCTTGGCGGGCATAGCCAAAGTAGGGGATAACAGCGGTGATCCGGCCGGCGGAGGCCCGGCGGCAGGCGTCGATCATGACCAGCAGCTCCATGAGCCGGTCGTTGACGGGCTTACAGGTGGATTGGACCAGAAACACGTCCGCGTTGCGAACGGTCTCCTCCAGGGAAACGGATGCTTCGCCGTCCGCGAATGTGGTGACGGTACTCTTCCCCATTTCCACTTGCAGCTCCTGGCAAATGGTCTTGGCGAATGACGGACTGGAGTTGCCGCAGAATACTTTGATGATATCCTCGTACGCAACCATTTTGGAATACCTCGCTTTATTTATTTCTGCTCCCTCCCGGGAAGCGGTACTGCCCTATTATAACACCCTCTCCTGGGAAAAAGCAACACCGGAAACGCGGAAATTCCACCGAAAATTGCCGGGATTCGGAAAGAAACTTCTGTAAAAGCGACGAAAGGCAAAAACGAAATTTTGTTTGAGATTCCCCTTGCGCCCCGTCCCGGAACGTGGTACAATAAAACGAAAATATTGGATTCGAGGAGCAAGCAATGAACGACACGATTCGCGTCCGGGGCGCCCGGGAAAACAATCTGAAAAACGTGGATCTTACCATCCCCAGGGACTCCCTGGTGGTGTTTACGGGGCTGTCCGGCTCCGGCAAGTCCAGCCTGGCCTTTGACACCATTTTTGCCGAGGGCCAGCGGCGGTATGTGGAGAGTCTCAGCTCCTACGCCCGGCAGTTTTTGGGCCAGATGGACAAGCCCGACGTGGATTCCATCGAGGGGCTGTCCCCGGCCATTTCCATCGACCAGAAAACCACCTCCAAAAACCCCCGCTCTACCGTGGGCACGGTGACGGAAATTTACGACTATCTCCGCCTTCTCTGGGCCCGGGTGGGGATTCCCCACTGCCCCAAGTGCGGCAAGGAGATCGCCCGGCAGACCATCGACCAGATCGTGGACCGGGTGGAGGCTCTGGGGGAGGGGACCCGGTTTGTGGTGCTGAGTCCCGTGATCCGGGGGAAGAAGGGAGAGCACGCCAAGGTCTTTGAGGATGCCCGGAAGGCGGGCTTCACCCGGGCCCGGCTGGACGGGATCCTCTACGATCTCAACGAGCCGATTCCCTGTGAAAAGAACAAAAAGCACAATATCGAGCTGGTGGTGGACCGGCTGGTGCTGCGCCCCGGCCAGCGCCGCCGTCTCACCGACTCCATTGAAACCGCCTGCGCCCGTTCCGGGGGCTTGGTGACCATCCAGCTGCCGGACCGGGGGGAGGAGATCTCCTTCTCCCAAAACTACGCCTGCGAGGACTGCGGCATCAGCCTGTCGGAGCTGGAGCCGAGGATGTTTTCCTTCAACAACCCCTCCGGAGCCTGCCCCAGCTGCTCCGGCCTGGGCTTCCAGCTGGTGGCGGACGAGGACCTGGTGATCCCGGACCGGGACAAATCCATCTTTGACGGGGCCATCCAGGCCCCCGGGTGGAGCAGCGCCCGGACCGACTCCATTTTCCGGATGTATTTTGAGGCCCTGGCCCAGAAATACCGCTTTTCGCTCACCGCGCCGGTGAAGGAGCTGTCCCGGGAGGCCATGGATGTGATCCTCTGGGGCACCAAGGGCGAAAAGCTGCGGATGACCTACAACCGGGGCAGCGGCATGGGGGTGCTGGAGCAGCCTTTCGAGGGCATCCTGCCCAATATCAGCCGCCGCTACCGGCAGACCCAGTCCGACGCCGCCCGGAAGGAGCTGGAGAGCTGTATGGCCACCGCTCCCTGC
>CANRQC010000147.1 GCA_947632695.1 uncultured Oscillospiraceae bacterium
GGCGCGGTAGCCGTGGCGCTGTTTTTCCCCGACGCCGAGGAGCGGGAGGAAGGCCCCTACCGGGCGGTGGGCTTTGCCCGGTACCGGGAGGTGCTGGAGGGCAACTTTAAGGAATTCTTCCTGGTGAGCTTCCTGGCCCTGATCTCCCTGCTCCCCTTTGCCGCCGGCATGACCTATGCCGTTCTCTCCGCCAGCGCCCTGGTGATGATCCCCGTCTCCCTGGCGGGGGGCGCCCTCTCCGGGCCCTTCCTGGCCTGTATGTACGATCTGATCCTCCGCCGCCTGCGGGACGATCTGGACGACTGGTGGCTCTGCTGGAAAAAATCCATACGCCAAAATTGGAAGGCCGCTCTGCTGCCCGGGGCGGTACAGGGGCTGTTTCTGGGGGTGCTGATCTTCAGCGGCGCCATGCTGCTGCTCTGGGCGGAGGGGACGGTGTCCCTGGGCACCCTGGGCCTGCTGCTGATGGCGGCGCTGCTGGGGACCATGATCCTCTCGGTCTGGTGGCCCCAGGTGGTGCTGTTCGACCAAAAGCCCGGCATCCAGCTGAAAAACTGCCTGCTGTTTCTGGTGCTGCACCTGTGGCGGAGCCTGGGCGCGGCGGCGGTGCAGGTGGTGTTCTGGCTGCTGATGTTCCTGCTGCTGCCCTGGTCGGGGCTGGCGGTGCCCTTTTTGGGGGTGTGGTACATCCTGTTTTTGGCGCTGTTCATCCTCTACCGGCCCCTGGACCAGGCGTTTCGGATCGAGGAGCAGTTTGACGCCCTACAGGCGAAAAAGGAGGAATCCTGATGGAAGCGGAAAACCGGTTTCAGCTTACCAAGGACCTGTTCCTGGAGGGAATGGGCCTGGTGTCCCGGGACAGCTATGGAAAAACCGCCCGGATCGGCACCTTCGTGCTGCTGGGGGCCTGGCTGGTCTTGCTGATCGCTGCCCTGGCCGCCCGCCAGAGCCCCTGGTTCGTGGTATGGGAGGGCCTGCTCATCGCCCTGGTGGCGGTGTGGCTGGAGGTGGTCCTGCCCCGGAGCCGGGCCAAGCGGGACTTCCGAAAGGTGGAGGCCCAGTCCGGCGGGAACATGGAGCGGATCACCCAGTTCTACCCGGAGGGGCTGGAGGCCCAGTCCGGGGACCGGACCAAACAGATCAACTATACGGACGTTGTAAAAATCCTGCGCTCCCGGCGTCTGATGGTGCTGCTGTGCCGGGACAAGACCGGGATTATGCTGGCCCTGGACGGCTTCACCCTGGGCTCGCCGGAGCGGGTCCAGGCCCTGATCCAGCTGGCCCAGGAGGAGGAAAAGGAGGAATCTGACCATGCTTGATATCACCGCGGTGGGAGAAATTCTCATCGACCTGACCCAGTCCGGGGTCACCGGGCAGGGCATTCCCCGCTTCGACGCCAATCCCGGCGGCGCGCCGGCCAATCTGGCGGTGGCTGCCGCGCGGCTGGGGGCCCAGACCGCCTTCATCGGTAAGGTGGGCCGGGATTCCTTCGGCGCGTTTCTGAAAAAGACACTGGAGGACAACCGAGTGGACGTCTCCGGCATGGTGACGGACCCTGTACAGCACACCACCCTGGCGGTGGTGGCCCTGGATAGCGCCGGGGAGCGGACCTTCTCCTTCTACCGGGATCCCAGCGCCGACGTGGCGCTGTCGGTGGAGGACCTGAAGCCGGAGCTGCTCCAAAAGACCCGGATCGTCCACATCGGCAGCGTCAGCCTCACCGCCGACCCGGCCCGGACCGCCACCCTGGCCGCCGCCAAAATGGGCAAGGCCGCCGGGGCCCTGATCAGCTACGACCCCAACTACCGGGAGAGCCTCTGGCCGGACCAGGCCACCGCGGTGGAATGGATGAAGGCCCCCCTGCCCATGGTGGATATTTTGAAGGTCTCCCAGGAGGAGCTGCCCCTGCTCACCGGCACGGAGGACCTGGAGGCGGGCACCGCCGCCCTGGAGCAGCTGGGCGTCCGGCTGATTTTCGTGACCCTGGGGCCTGATGGGGCCTTCTACCGCTTCCAGGGCCGGACCGGCCGGGTGCCGGGGGTCCGGTGCGTGGTGGGGGACACCAACGGCGCCGGGGACACCTTCTTCGGCGCGGCCCTTTCCAAGATCGCCCGGTTCCCCGGCCTGGAGGGACTGACGGCGCCGGCGCTGGAGAAGATCGCGGCCTTTGCCAACCGGGCCGCCAGCGTCACCACCAGCCGCCATGGCGCCATCCCCGCCATGCCCTCCCTGGAGGAGCTGGAATAAGGTTTCTTTCCCGATTCCCCCGGCGGCTTTCCCGGCCGCCGGGGGAATTTTGTGGTCTTTGCCGTATATCGTTTCACGAGTGTGAAGAGAAATGTTATACAAATTGAAGCCCCAATTTTTGGGCTATATGCGGAATTTCCGCAATTTATAATTTTCTTCTTGACAACAGTCGGCAGAAATTTTATACTAAAATCACCTTAAATGGTGAAACGATATTTTTATGAACAAACCACCAAGCAAACCAATTCACTCAACCATTCAAGGAGGAAAAAGCAACTATGAAAAGCACCTTCAAACGGCTGCTCAGCGGTCTGCTCGCTCTGTGCATGGCCCTTTCTCTTGCTGCCTGCGGTCCTCAGGACGACCAGCCGGAAGTGGCGGAGGACATCGTCAACGGCGACTTCGAGGAAGTGAGCGACAACAAGTGGGTGGGCTGGACCCGGGAGGACGCGGCCTTTAACTTCCGGGGCGTGACCAACGAGGAGAAGATCAAGGGCGTGCCCATGGAAAAATCCGGCGACTATTATTTTGCCGGCACCGCCGGCGGCAACCCGCCCATGCGGGGCACCCTGACCTCCGACCCCTTCAAGCTGGGCGGCAACGGCTTTATTACCTTTAAAATGGGCGCCGGCAAGAACACCGAGAAGGTCTACGTGGAATTTTTCGAGGTGGGGAATGACACGCCCCTGGCCCATGTGACCAACGACGACTGCGACGGCGTCTACATCACCGAGCATCTGATCACCAAGGTGGTGGACCTGTCCAACTATATTGGCAAGAACATCTATATCGTCATCACCGACAATGACGACGGCACGGACCTGGCCTATGTGAACGTGGACGCCTTCCACGTCTGCGCCTCCGACGAGGAGGTGGCGGCGGCCCAGGCCGAGCACGACCGGCAGATCGCCGACTACGGCGAAAAGCCCTTCGAGGGGATGAGACCTCCAACACCATCGCGAACCCCGGCTTTGAGACCGGCGATTTCACCGGCTGGAAGATCCTGGAGGGCACGGCCCTGACCGTCGCCAACGTGGTTCCCACCAGCCAGTACTACTGGGACGACCGCTCCGTCTACGGCGAGGGCGACTACTATCTGGACGGCAACAACAACGGCGCCGTCATGGAGAGCCTCACCGGCGCCATCCGCTCCACCAAGTTCACCCTGGGCGGCGACGGGTACATCTCCTTTATGATCGGCGCCGGCAACGGCGGCTCCTATGTGGCCCTGTGCGACGCCGCCACAGACGAGGAGCTCATCAAGGTCACCAACGACTACTTCTCCGACCCGGCCCTGGCCCTGACCCTCCTGCGGGTGTACATGGACGCCCGGGACTATGTGGGCAAGGTGGTCTACCTGAAGGTCGTGGACTGCAATGACGGCAGCAACGGCGGCTTCGCCTTCATCAATGTGGACGATTTCCAGGTCTCCCTCACCACCGACCAGGTGGCGGAGCTGGAGGTGGCCCAGCTGGAGAAAATCCAGAACGAGACCTACACCTCCGCCTCCTATGACGACCTGGCCTCCCTGCTGAACTACTATAATAACTATCCCTACCCCGTGCCCCTGAACTCCCTGGCCTTCACCGCCTATGCCGCCAACCAGGTGGTGGACTGCGGCACCGTGGATCTGACCGCGTACCTGGCGGACGCCGCCGCCTCCTTCGGCAGCGAGGCCGTGACGGATATCGCCGTCACCAAGGTGACCTATGACGGGACCGAGACTACCGAGGGCTTCGACGCCTTCGACATGAGCGCCCCCGGCTACTACCAGGTGACCTACCAGGCCTCCTACGAGGGCAAGACCGCCGAGGCCAGCTTCACCGTGGTGGCCATGGCGGATCATAACAGCGTGGCGAACCCCGGCTTCGAGTCCGGCAACCTGGCCGGCTGGACCGTCCTGACCGACGGCTGGAGCGTGGTGGAGGGCCAGGCTGCCGGCGTCATCAACGCCGAGAGCTACTGGGGCGAGGGCCTGCCCTATAACCAGGCCGGCTCCTATCACCTGGACGGCTGGAACAACGGCCTGGACGAGGCCGCCACCTGGGCGGTCCAGTCCACCACCTTTACCCTGGCCGGCTCCGGCTTCATCTCCGTCCGGATGGGCGGCCATGCCGCCGCGGTCCATGTCTATACCGCCGACGGCACCGAGATCGGCTACTATAAGCAGACCCGGTTCAACGACGCCAACTTCCCCTTCGTCGCCCAGGGCGG
>CANRQC010000148.1 GCA_947632695.1 uncultured Oscillospiraceae bacterium
CCCGCCGCCGGGATTTTTAATGAGGGACCCCACCACCATATCCGCCCCCACGTCGGAGGGCTCCAGCGTCTCCACAAACTCGCCGTAGCAGTTGTCCACCATGCAGATCACGTCGGGCTTGATCCCCTTGACAAAGGCGATCAACTCCCCGATCTGCGACACGGAGAAGGAGGGCCGGGTGGCGTAGCCCTTGGACCGCTGGATGGTGATGAGCTTGGTCTTCTCCCCAATGGCGGCCCGGATGCCGTCAAAATCGAAACCGCCGTCCGGCAGCAGGTCTACCTGGCAGTAGGTGACCCCGTACTCCGCCAGGGAGCAGGGACTTTCTCGAATGCCGATGACCTCCTGCAAGGTGTCGTAGGGCGCGCCGACAGGGGAGAGCAGCTCGTCTCCCGGCAGTAGGTTGGCCGACAGGGCCAGGGCCAGGGCATGGGTGCCGCAGGTGATCTGGGGCCGCACCAGGGCAGCCTGGGTGTGGAACACGTCGGCGTAGACCCGCTCCAGGGTGTCCCGGCCCACGTCGTCGTAGCCGTAGCCGGTGGTGGCGGCGAAGCAGGCGGCGCTGACCCGGTTTTTCTGCATGGCAGCCAGGACCTTGCCCTGATTGTACTCCGCGATCTCATCGATGGCCTGGAACCGGTCCTTCAGCCGTTCCAGGGCTGCCTGCCCATAGGACAAAACGCCTGGGGAGACCCCCAGGGTGCCGTACATTTCCGTCAAATCCATGTTGAACCTCTCAAAAGGAATCTCCCGGAAGCGGCGCTTCCGGGAGACATTCGATCAAGCGTACTTGGCCGTGCTGACCTTCACGCCGGGGCCCATGGTGGAGGCCACGACGCAGGAGCGGATATACTGGCCCTTGGCGGCGGCGGGCTTGGCCTGGATAACGGCCCGCACCAGGGTGTCCATGTTCTCCGCCAGCTTCTCGGTGCCGAAGGAAACCTTGCCGATGGGGCAGTGGATGATGTTGGTCTTGTCCAGACGGTACTCCACCTTACCGGCTTTGATCTCCTTGACGGCGGCGCCCACATTGGGGGTGACGGTGCCGGCCTTGGGGGAGGGCATCAAGCCCTTGGGTCCCAGGATCCGGCCCAGACGGCCCACGATGCCCATCATGTCGGGAGAGGCAACCACCACGTCGAAGTCGAACCAGTTCTCCTTGGTGATTTTCTCCACCAGGTCCATGCCGCCCACATAGTCGGCGCCGGCCTCTTTGGCCTCGTCCACCCGGGCGTCCTTGGTGAACACCAGGACCCGGCGGGTCTTGCCGGTGCCGTTGGGCAGGACCACGGCGCCACGGACCTGCTGGTCAGCGTGACGGGAGTCCACGCCCAGCTTGATGTGGATCTCCACGGTCTCGTCAAACTTGGCCTTGGCGCCCTGGATCACCAGGCCCAGGGCTTCGTTGGGATCATATTGAACAGAGCGGTCGATCAGCTTCGCGCTCTCCTTATACTTTTTACCTCTAAACACTTATTTTATCCTCCTTATCGTGGTAATGCGGAAAAATCCTCCCACAAATTCCGGGAAAACCCGTGCGGTCGATCAGTCGGCGACGACGATGCCCATGGACCGGCAGGTACCGGCGACCTGGCTCTCGGCGGCCTCCAGAGAGGTCACGTTCAGGTCGGGCAGCTTGGTCTTGGCGATCTCGGTGATCTGCGCCTTGGTGATGGTGCCCACCTTGGTCTTATTGGGAACGCCGGAGCCCTTGTCCAAGCCGAGGGTCTTCAAAATGAGCAGGGGAGTCGGAGGCGTTTTGGTGATGAAGGTGAAGCTGCGGTCGGAGTAAACGGTGATGACCACGGGGATCTTGTAGCCTTCCTGATCCTTGGTCCGGGCGTTGAACTCCTTGATAAAAGCGGCGATATTCACGCCATGCTGGCCAAGAGCCGGGCCCACAGGGGGAGAAGCGGTGGCCTTGGCCGCGTTGATCTGTAATTTAATGATACCAGTAACTTTCTGTGCCATAATAAGCACCTCCTGAATAAAAGTGGTAAATTTCGGGGCAAAGCCCCTCCCACGGCCGGATCTCCGGCCCAAAAGTCATCAGACAGAGGCGGGTTCCACCTGATCCAGCTCAAATTCCACGGGCGTTTCCCGCCCGAACATGGAGACGATCACGGTGACGCTGTTCTTCTCCAGCTCCACGGTCTCCACCGTGCCGGTAAAGGAGGTCAGCGGCCCGTCCAAGATCCGCACGGTGTCGCCCACCTTGTAGTTCACCACGATCTGCTTCTTCTCCACGCCCATCTGGTAGACCTCATCCTCGGTCAGGGGGATGGCGTCGTTGTTGGAGGTCCCCACAAATCCGGTGACGCCCCGGACGTTCCGAATGATGTGCCAGGTGTCGTCGCTGTACACCATCTTTACCAGCACATAGCCGGGGAACACCTTCCGGTCGTAGGTCTTGCTGACGCCGGCGTCGGTGATCTCCGTAACGGTCTCCAGGGGAATGGACACGGCCAGGATCTGATCCTGGAGCTGGCGGCTCTCCACCGTCTTTTCAATGGTGGCCTTTACCGTGTTTTCATAGCCGGAATAGGTATGGACCACATACCATTTCGCAGTTTCCGCCATGATCCGCCGCCTTAGTGGAACAGTCCGATCAGGGCGTCAATGCCCACCTGGGCCACAAAGTCAAACACCCAAATGAACACGCCGACAAACACGACGCAGGCGGCCACGATGCCGGTGTTCTTCATCACCTGGGGGAAGGTGGGCCAGACGACCTTTTTCAGTTCGCTGCGCAGTTCCCGGAAATACCGGCGAATCCGGCCCCAGGTACGCACGAACCAGTTTTCCTTCTTGGTTTCAGCCATTTTTGAACCTCCTTACTTCGTCTCGCTGTGTACGGTGTGCTTCCTGCAGAAGGGACAGTACTTCTTCATTTCGAGACGGTCAGGGTCGTTCTTCTTGTTTTTCATGGTATTGTAGTTTCTTTGCTTGCACTCAGAGCATCTCATCGTGACTTTTACGCGCATATCGGCACCTCCTTAATTGCCTCCCTGGTTTGCCCCGGCTAGTAGAAAATTTAGGAAGCGGCCAATACCGTCGCCGCCCCGGGGCCGAAAATGGGCGCACAAAAAAAGCCCTTTTCACAGGTGAAATTATTCTACCATAAACTTTCTTCCAAGTCAACAAATTTTTTCTTCCATTTACCGGTTTTTTCCCGTATAATAGAGGAAAAGAAGAAAGGAAAGGGCGATTATGATGCGTATCATGGCCATCGACCTGGGAGACGCCCGCACCGGCGTGGCGATCTCCGATCTGCTCTGCTCCATCACCGGCTCCACCGCCGTGGTGCCCAGCTATAACGAGGAAAAAGCGCTGGCGGAGATTTGCCGTCTGGCCCGGGAAAACGGAGTGGGGCAGATCGTGGTGGGCCTCCCTAAAAATATGGACGGCACCGAGGGACCCCGGGCGGAAAAATGCCGGGCCTTCGCGGCCCGGCTGGAGGAAGCGGCGGGGATCCCCGTGGCGATGTGGGACGAGCGGCGCACCACGGTGGAGGCCCACAATATCCTGTCCCAGCACAATTATCATGGGAAAAAGCGGAAAAACACGGTGGACGCGGTGGCGGCCAGCCTGATTTTGGAGGGCTATTTGGCCTTCCGGGGCCGGTAAAACAGCTCCCGCAGTCCGGTGACCAGCAGCAGGGCGCCGAAAAGCCGCTTCAGCCCCTCCGGATCCATCCAGGTTCCCACCCAGACGAACAGGGCGGCGGCGCCGCAGCCAGCCGCCGCGGCGGGGAGGACTTTTTTAAGGGGCAGAGTTCCCTGCTTCCACCGGAACAGGCAGGCGATCACAGCGGAGGGCACGAAAAACATCAGATTGATCCCCCGGGCGGCCAGGGGCTCCATCCCTAGCACCAGGGACAGCCAGAGGATCAGCAGACTTCCGCCGCCCACGCCCAGTCCGGACAGAAAGCCCAGCGCCGCGCCCACCGGCACCGCCACATACCAGGCGCTCAGCATAGGTACCGTACCCCGCCCCAGAGGATCAGCAGCCCCAGGCCCCGGTGAAGCCAGAGCGTGGGGATCTTTTTCCCCAGCAGGCCGGTAAGGATCCCACCTAAAACGCTGCCCGCCAGATAGGGCAGGGCCTGTCCCCAGGGAAGGGGGCCGTTCATAGCCATGGCGCCCAGGGAGACCAGGCAGACCGGCAGGATCACAGACACCGAGGCGGGGAAGACCTCCTCCTCTTTTAAATCGGTGAGCAGGGTCAGCAGGGGCACCAGCACCATCCCGCCCCCGGCGCCGAAAAGGCCGTTGACCGCTCCCGCCGCCGACCCTGCCAGGATCGGGCCCAGGATGTGTTTTTTGTCCATAAAAATCGCCTCCCAGGGGATTTTTTGCCCTGGGAGGCGAAATTATACCTGTTTTGAATTACTGACCGTTGGAAAGGACCATGCCGCGGCTCAAGCGGGAGGCGTC
>CANRQC010000149.1 GCA_947632695.1 uncultured Oscillospiraceae bacterium
GTGAAGGCCCTCGTTGTACCGCCGGCCGTACATCAGCCGGCCGGTGAACTCGTCCACGATGATGATCTGGCCGTCCTTCACCACATAGTCGATGTCCTTTTTCATCAGGCCCCGGGCCTTCATGGCCTGGTTGATGTGGTGGGACAGTGTGGCGTTGGCGGCGTCCGCCAGGTTCTCCACGCCGAAGTACCGCTCCGCCTTGGCGATGCCCTCGGCGGTGAGGGAGACGGTCCGGGACTTTTCGTCCACAAAATAATCGCAGTCGTAGTTGTCCTGGACCTCTTTTTCGTCGGTCTTGGCGAAGACCTTCTTCCGCAGGCCGGAGACGAATTGATCCGCCATCTGGTACAGCTTCGAGGAGTCCTCCCCCTGGCCGGAGATGATCAGCGGGGTCCGGGCCTCGTCGATGAGGATGGAGTCCACCTCGTCCACGATGGCGAAGGCGTGGCCCCGCTGGACCTGCTCGCTCTTATAGATAGCCATATTGTCCCGGAGGTAGTCGAAGCCCAGCTCGTTGTTGGTGCAATAGGTGATGTCCGCGGCATAGGACACCCGGCGCTCCGCCGAGGTCATGCCGGGGATGATCAGGCCCACCGTCAGGCCCATATAGCGGTAGACCTTGCCCATCCAGTCGGCGTCCCGCTTGGCCAGGTACTCGTTGACGGTGACCACATGGACGCCCTTGCCGGTCAGGGCGTTGAGGTAGCAGGGCAGAATGGCCACCAGGGTCTTGCCCTCGCCGGTCTTCATCTCGGCGATCCGGCCCTGATGGAGCACGATGCCGCCAATGAGCTGCACGGGATAGGGCCGCATACCCAGCACCCGGTCCGCCGCCTCCCGCACGGCGGCGAAGGCCTCGGGAAGCAGATCGTCCAGAGTCTCCCCCTGGGCCAGGCGCGCCTTAAACGCGGCGGTCTTGCCCTTGAGCTCCTCCTCCGACAAGGCCCGGTAGGCGTCCTCCAGAGCAAGAATTTTATTCACAGTGGGCTGAATCCGCTTGATCTCCCGCTGGGAGCGGGTGCCAAACAGCTTCGTGATCAATCCCATATCGGTATTCCTCCCAAATTAAAGTTATTTTTTCATTTTTTCCATAGTGGGTCTATTATAGCACACCGGGCGGAAAAAGAATAGTCAAAAATTATGAACATTTCACGGGAGAAAAGGATCCCCGCCCGGTTTCCCGGGCGGGGATCGGCGGCAGGACAGGGGGGTAAAATAGGCTTATGAACGCGGTAAAATCAAAAAGATGCGGCTGTAGCCGTCGGCGTAGTGCTCCGGGTACACCGTCACCGTCTCCCCGGGGGCCAGGGCGGGGATCTCCACACGATAGGTCTTGCCCCCTATGTAGATGCCGCTTTCCTTGTCATAGCTTTTGTAAAACAACGCCGTGGGGCCGATCCGGCCTTTGGCGCGGTTGGTGACGGCGATGCTTCCCATACCCTGGGGAGTGATCTCCAGGGTTTGGGCCGCCAGGGGTTCCTCCAGCAGCAGCTCTCCCCAGCCGTAGCAGGCGGAAAAATCCCGCTCGGGACAGTACTTCCCCTCCCTCTCCAACACCATCACCAGCCCGCCTGGGGGCAGCATGGTAAAGGGGAAGCGCAGCAGCAGTCCGCCCCGCTCCAGGATCACCTCTCCGGTCTCCACCACCCGGTCGCTGTCGTTGCGCACCAGCAGGGCCGCGCACTTGGTCACCTCCCGGTAGGTGCCGTCCTCCATGAAGGGTCCTTCGTACACCGCCATCCGATAGGCCACCACACTGGTCTCAGAAATGGGGTACGGCAGCCACAAGTTGGTGGGCCGCAGCGTGCTTTTCGGCACCGTAGGGGCCAGGGTCGCCACCGCCGGGACCGTCTCCGGCGGCGGGGCCAGCGCCGCCAGCACGTTTCCCCGCAAAATCAGGGCGCACAACAGTCCGGAAACCGCCCCCAGCGTCAGCAGCAGCCGCCGAAAGGCCCAAATCGTCCATTTTCCTCCCTGAAGCACCTTTTCCAACCCCTTTGTCCTGTCTCTGGAGGGATTATAGAACGGGGAGCTTGTCTGATGCTAGGGAAATTCGGCGAAGGGTATTTTTTCCCGCCGGGCATTGTCATTTGTCTAACTCTTTGTTATAATAACGGATAGACATTATTAATGGAACCGGAGGACGCTATGAACATCATCATTGCCGGCAACGGCAAAGTGGGCCTGACCCTGACGCGGCAGCTCTCCGCCGAGGGTCACGACCTGACCCTGATCGATCTGGACAGCAAGCGCCTTGGCGACACCGTGGAGCAGTACGACGTGATGGGCGTGGAGGGCAACTGCGCCTCCGCCCCAATCTTACGGCAGGCGGGGGTGGAGAAGGCGGAGCTGCTGATCGCCGCCACCAACATGGACGAGGTGAATATGCTCTGCTGCCTCACCGCCCACAGCCTCAACCCCAAATTACACACCATCGCCCGGATCCGAAATCCGGAGTACACCGACCAGATCTTTGAAATGCGGGAGACCTTCGCCCTGTCCCTCGCCGTCAACCCCGAGCGGCAGGCGGCCGTGGAGATCGAACGGCTCCTCAAGTACCCGGGCTTCCTCCGGCGGGACACCTTCGCAAAAGGCCGGGCCGAGATCGTGGAGGTGCGGGTGGACGGCAAGAGCAAGCTGTGCAACATCTCTCTGAGCGAAATGCTCCACAGCATCATCAAAACCCGGGTGCTGGTCTGCGCCGTGCTGCGCAGCGGCACCGCCATGGTGCCCAACGGCAACTTCATCCTCCGGGAAGGGGACCGGATCTTCGTCACCGCCCCCACCGCCAATCTGACCACGCTTCTAAAGAATCTGGGCATCATTACCCGACGGGTCCGGCGGGTGATCCTCTGCGGCGGCGGCCGGGTGAGCTACTATCTGACGGAGCTGCTGGAGCGGGACGGCATTGCCGTGCAGATCATCGAGCAGAATCCCCAGCGGTGCCTGGAGCTGGCCGCGCTGCTGCCCAACGCCTCCGTCGTTCAGGGGGACTGCAGCAGCCAGGAGCAGCTGGAGGCCGAGGGCCTGGGCTCCTGCGACGCCCTGGTGAGCCTGACGGGCATCGATGAAATGAATATGATTATCTCCCTCTACGGGGCCTCTCGGGGGGTGCCCCAGATCATCACCAAGCTGGGCCGGATGGAAAACTGCCAGCTGGCGGACTCCCTGAACCTGGGCAGCGTCATCTGCCCCCGGGAGCTGTGCAGCAACAACATCGTCCGCTATGTCCGAGCCATGCAGAACCAGACCGGGGCCGCGGTGTCCGTCCACACCATTGCCGACGGGCAGGCCGAGGCGGTGGAGTTCCAGCTGGACGAGGGCGCCATCCACTGCGGCGAGCCTCTAAAGAATCTGCGGCTCAAGGCAAACGTGCTGGTGACCAGCATCACCCACGGCGCCAAGGCCACCATCCCCAACGGCGACTCGGTTTTCCGCAAGGGGGACACCGTGGTGGTGGTCACCAGCGGGCAGGGCGTCCTGCGGCAGTTCAACGATATTTTCGCGTGAGGTTTTGCCATGAATTATAAGATGATGGGCAGGTTTCTCGCGCAGATCGTGGCGGTGGAAGCGGTGTTCCTCCTGCCGGCGCTGGCCATCAGCCTGTGCCTGGGCGAGTGGGACGCGGTCCGAGGCTTTCTGATCTCTCTGGCGGTGATGGGGATCGTGTGTCTGATCCTTTTCGCCTCCTGCCGCAAGGCCCCTGGTCCCTTTGGAGCGAAGGAAGGGCTGGTCTGCGTCAGCGCGGGCTGGATCGCGCTGAGTCTATTAGGGGCCCTGCCCTTCCGGTTTTCCGGAGAGATCCCCCGGTTTATCGACGCCCTCTTTGAAATCGTCTCCGGCTTCACCACCACCGGCGCTTCCATTCTGCCGGAGGTGGAGACCATCTCCCGGGGGCTCCTCTACTGGCGCAGCTTCAGCCACTGGCTGGGGGGCATGGGGGTGCTGGTGTTCCTCCTGGCGGTGGCCCCGGCGGGCGGCAAGGGCAGCGGCTTTACCATGCATCTGCTGCGGGCGGAGAGCCCGGGGCCGGATGTGGGAAAACTGGTGCCCAAAATGCGCGCCACCGCCATGATTCTGTACCTGATCTATATCGCCCTGACGGTGCTGGACATTTTGTTCCTCCTGGGGGGAGGGATGCCCCTGTTCGACGCGGTGTGCGTCGCCTTCGGCACCGCCGGCACCGGCGGATTTGCCGTGCGGAACGACTCCATCGCCAGCTATTCGCCCTACCTTCAAAATGTGTGTACCGTGTTCATGCTGCTCTTCGGCGTGAATTTCAGCTGCTACTATCTTTTGCTGATGCGGAAGTTTTCCAGCGTGCTAAAAGACGAGGAGCTGCGGCTCTACCTGGGGATCTTCCTG
>CANRQC010000150.1 GCA_947632695.1 uncultured Oscillospiraceae bacterium
CGTCCGGAGCATATTTCTCTGGCGGAGACGGGCATCGAGGCCAAGGTGGACGTCCATGAGATGATGGGCTCTTCCGTACATCTGCACGTCACGGCCATGGGGCAGGACGTGGTTCTGGTGGTGTCCACCATGAACATGACCGGCGCGGAGATCGGGGCCCTGACCTCCGGCTCTACGGTCCACTTCCAGTTCCAGGGCAACGTCTGCCACGTCTTCAGTAAGGAAAACGGGGTCAATTTGGAGGCATAAATCATACTTTTCCGGGCGGCGCCTTTCCGTGCCGCCCGGTTTTCATGTTTTCTCAGGGCCGCCATTCCGGCCCTGGGGAAGGGAGAAGTGTCCACAGGTGTGTTTAACGGGTGGACGGATTTGGGCTTGTCTTTTTTACAGATACAAATGGCGGTTTTGTAAAAAATGCCTATTTGTGTAGGTTTCTCTTGACAAATCCCTGGAAAAGTATTACTCTTTTAGCATATGGTCTGAAAAGGGTGTTTTGGGCGGACGGAATCGGGACAGAATCTGTCCGTGTAGAGCGTTCTCAGGCCTGCTTGAAAGCGGAAAACCATCCTCATTCGAGGATCATTTATAGAATGGGAGAATTGCATATGAGCTATAACTGTCTGAACATCCTCCGCTGGACGGAAGCGAAGCTGAAATATACCTACGACGTTTCCCTCCAAGAGGCTACGCCCCAGGAGCTCCACGAGGCTCTTGGCGAGGCGGTGATGATGGCCATCAGCGACAACTGGAGCAACAGCAAGCGCACCCGGATGCACCAGCGGAAGGCCTACTACATCTCTGCGGAGTATCTCATTGGCCGGCTGGTGTACAGCAATCTATATAATCTGGGCATTCTGGACGAGATGAAGCAGATCTTCGCCGAGCGGGGCGTGGACCTGGCGATCCTGGAGGATATCGAGGACGCCGCCCTGGGCAACGGCGGTCTGGGCCGTCTGGCGGCCTGCTTCCTGGACTCCGCCGCCAGCACCAATATCCCCCTGTCCGGCTACGGCCTGCGGTATCGCTTCGGCCTGTTTAAGCAGAGCTTCGATGCCGAGGGGGGCCAGAGCGAGAGCGCCGACGACTGGACCAAGTACGGCGACCCCTGGTCCTACCGCCGGTATAACCACACCGTGAAGGTCTCCTTCCCGGACCACACCGTTCTGGCGGTGCCCTACGACGTGCCCATTATCGGCTATGGCACCCAGAATATCAACACCCTCCGCCTCTGGCAGTGCGAGGCCGAGGAGGAGCTGGACTTCAACGCCTTCAATGAGCAGGACTATCAGCGGGCCCTGACCCAGAAGAACAAGGCCGAGGACATCACCCGGGTCCTGTACCCCAACGACTCCACTTTGGAGGGCAAGCGCCTGCGGATCAAGCAGCAGTATGTGCTGTCCTCCGCCTCCCTGCAGGACATGATGCGGACCTACAAGGCCAGCCATGGCAACGATCTGAGCCATTTCGCGGAATTTTACGCCGTACAGCTCAACGATACCCACCCGGCCATGTCCATCCCGGAGCTGATCCGGCTGCTGATGCTGGAGGGCATGGGCTTTGACCAGGCCTTCGCCATCGCTCAGCAGACCTTCTCCTATACCAACCACACCGTCATGGGCGAGGCCCTGGAAAAGTGGCCCCTGGACCTGCTGCGCAGCGTGGTGCCGGAGATCGTGGACATCATTCTGCGCATTGACAGCAAACTCAAGGCGGAGCATCCGGGCCTGTTCATCGTCCGGGACAACACCGCCCATATGGCGAATCTGTCCGTCTATGTGGGCTCCTACGTCAACGGCGTGGCGGAGATCCACTCCAAGATCCTCCAGGACGACCTGTTCCACGACTGGTATCAGGTTTACCCCAACCGGTTCCAGAACAAGACCAACGGCGTCACGCCCCGCCGGTGGATGGGCCTGTGCAATCCGGAGCTGACCCAGCTCCTGCGCTACCGCATCGGCAACGATTTCCTGAAGGACCTGGATCAGCTGGAGAAGCTCAAGCCCATGATCAACGATGACATGGTCCGCCAGTTTAACGCGGTCAAGCGGGCGAAGAAGGAGCAGCTCTGCGCGGTGCTGGCCCAGCACGAGGGCATCCGGCTGAACCCCGACTTTATCTTTGACGTGCAGGTGAAGCGGCTCCATGAGTACAAGCGGCAGCTGCTCAACGCCCTGTCCATTGTGGACATCTACTTCCGCCTGAAGGACGGCAGCCTTACCGACTTCCATCCCACGGTGTACCTCTTCGGCGCCAAGTCCGCCCCCGGCTATGTCCGGGCGAAGGCCATTATCCGCTATATCAACCGGATTGCCAAGCTGGTCAACAACGATCCGGCGGTGAACCATCTGCTGAAGGTGGTCTTTGTGCAGAACTACAACTGCTCCTACGCCGAGCATATCATCCCCGCCGCCGACATCTCCGAGCAGATCTCCCCGGCGGGCACCGAGGCCTCCGGCACCGGCAACATGAAGCTGATGATGAACGGCGCCGTGACCTTGGGCACCCTGGACGGGGCCAATGTGGAGATCGTCAAGGAGGCCGGCTGGGAGAACAACTATATCTTCGGCGCCACGGTGGAGCAGATCAACGCCTGCCGGGACAGCTACTGTGCCCGGGGCATCTACGACTCCAACCCCCGGCTCCACCGGGCCATCGACACCCTGGTGGACGGCACCGTGCCCACGGACGACGCCCAGCGGGAGCTGTATCACGCCCTTTTGGACGGCGCCAGCTGGCACAAGGCGGATCACTACTTCCTGCTGCTGGACTACCAGGCCTATCTGGACGCCAAGCTCCGGGCCAACAAGGACTATTCCGACCGGCTGGCCTTTGGCCGCAAGTGCCTGATGAACGTGGCCAGCTCCGCCAAATTCTCCTCCGACCGCACCATCCGGCAGTACGCCGAGGAGATCTGGCATATCAAACCCACCCAGTACTGAGCATTTTCCCCGCTTCCTGCCGGAAGCGGGGAATTTTTTGCTCTGGAAGAAGAGTCCCCCAAAAAAATGCCGCCCGGCCAATTTGGCCGGGCGGCGGGTCTTTACAGGGTTTGGTAGCCGCAGCCGCAGCTGGGGGCCTCCTCCCCGCCGCCGTGCTGGTTCTGGTCGCATCCCTTGGGGGCGAACTGTCCCGTGGGGAAGGGAATGCGGCTGAACATCTCGCAGGGATCCTCGGCGCAGCCGGGGGAGTCGCAGCATTCCTTGGTGGGGATGCTGTAATCCAGCACCGGCACCACCAGCTGGGTGTCCCGCTCCAGGCGGATGATGGAGAACTGACCCAGGGTGACGAACAGGCGCCGCCGCTCCCCGGAGACCACCAGCTCCTCGTCAAACATCCGGCTGATGGCGCTGGGGATCTGCACCGTGGTGGTTTCCTGGCAGGGGCAATCGCAGACGTCCCGCACCTTGGAGCTGAGGACCATGGGATCCAGCACCTCCACCACGGCGGTGGGCAGGTTGGCGCTGTATTTGGTCAGGCCGTCCAGCTCCCCAATACGGGTGTCGCTGGTGAAGATGTGGGCCCGGCTCTCCTCGCCGCAGAGGACCGCCCGCTTGGAGAACACCGCCAGACCGTAGAGGGAGGCGGGCCGGCCGGTGCCGATCACCGCGTCCGCCAGGATCCGGTAGTAGAAGGTCACGTCCACGCAGTAGTGGTTCCGGTCGAAGGCCACCGGCTCCACGTCAATATAGGTGTACAGCAGATCCGCGCACCGGACCCGGGCGCCGGCGGCGGTGTCCAGCACGGTTTGGGAGCCGCTGGTCAGATAGACCCGCAGATCCTCGATGCAGTCCTTGTCCCGGCAGCTGTCCGTAATCTTTTGGGTATGAATGGACATGGTATCACGCGGATTGTCGGACCTGCACCGCGAGACGTCCTGAGTTTGCTCTGGCATGAAAAATACCTCCCGATGGTTGATACATAAGCGAGAGAAGAAAGTCGCTTATAAGACAGTTTATGCGGGGGGCACCAGACTGTGCCAGGCAAAAGGGACCCTGGAGGCCCGCCGGGAGGAAAAAGTCATGCGAAGGAGTAGAGAGTCTGGCTTTGGTAGGTTTTCCCAATGCTCTGGGGCCAATGGGGATGATGGACAAAGTCGGGGTAGAACTGAGGCTCCAGGGCCACGCCGCTGTGGGGCGGGTAGAAAACGCCCCCCTTGCCGGTGTCCCGGAGGAAATTGGCGGTGTACACCTGCAGCCCGGGGCAGTCGGTGG
>CANRQC010000151.1 GCA_947632695.1 uncultured Oscillospiraceae bacterium
AGGATGTGCTCCTTGGTCTGGGCCATGGGGCCGTCGGTGGCGGCGATGACCAGGATGGCGCCGTCCATCTGCGCGGCGCCGGTGATCATGTTCTTGATATAGTCGGCGTGGCCCGGGCAGTCAACGTGGGCATAGTGACGGTTCTTGGTCTCGTACTCCACGTGAGCGGTGTTGATGGTGATACCACGAGCCTTCTCCTCGGGAGCCTTATCGATCTGGTCGTAAGCGGTGAACTCGGCGGCGTTGGGGTCTGCCATGTGCAGGACCTTGGTAATGGCCGCGGTCAGGGTGGTCTTGCCGTGGTCAATATGGCCGATGGTGCCGATATTGACATGGGGCTTGGTTCTTTCAAATTTCTGCTTCGCCATTGAAAAATCCTCCTGTGATAGATGAATTAAAGAATGAATTGGGGGATGAATGCGGTTCTGCACACATCATACTACAAACCCGGCAGAAACGCAAGTAGAAAATGGAATTTTTACCCGGAAAAAACCGGGACAGCCGCCTTAGCCGCCGGAACGGGTGCGCACGATCTCCTCGCTCTTGGACTTGGGCAGCTCGGTGTAGTGGCTGGGCTCCATGGTGTACTGGCCCCGGCCCTGGGTCTTGCTCCGCAGGTCGGTGGCGTAGCCGAACATCTCCGCCAGGGGCACGTTGGCGTCCACCTGTACGGACCCGGTCCGGGTGATCTGGCCCAGGATGTTGCCCCGGCGGGCGGTCAAATCGCCGATGACGGCGCCCATGTAGTCGTCGGGCACCACCACGGAGACCTTCATAATGGGCTCCAGAATGCAGGGGTTGGCCTTCCGGCAGGCGTCCTTGAAGGCCATGGAACCGGCGATCTTGAAGGCCAGCTCGGAGGAGTCCACCTCATGGAAGGAGCCGTCGTAGAGCGTCACCTTCACGTCCACCACGGGGAAGCCCGCCTGGACGCCGGCCTGCATGGCCCCCTGGATGCCCGCGTCCACCGCGGGGATGAACTCCTTGGGGATGGCGCCGCCGACGATGGCGTTGACGAACTCGTAGCCCTTGCCGGGCTCGTTGGGCTCCACATGGAGCTTGACGTGGCCGTACTGGCCCTTGCCGCCGGACTGGCGGGCGTACTTGGTCTCCTGGTCCACGGCTTTGCGGATGGTCTCCTTGTAGGCCACCTGGGGCGCGCCCACGTTGGCCTCCACCTTGAACTCCCGCAGCAGCCGGTCCACGATGATCTCCAGATGGAGCTCGCCCATGCCGGCGATAATGGTCTGGCCCGTCTCCTCGTCGGTGTAGGTCTTGAAGGTGGGGTCCTCCTCGGCCAGCTTTGCCAGGGCGATGCCCATCTTCTCCTGCCCGGCCTTGGTCTTGGGCTCGATGGCCACCCGAATGACGGGCTCAGGGAAGACCATGGACTCCAGGATAATGGGGTGGGACTCGTCGCAGAAGGTGTCGCCGGTGGTGGTGTTCTTCACGCCCACGGCGGCGGCGATATCGCCGGAGTAGACGGTGTTGATGTCCTCCCGGTGATTGGCGTGCATCTGCAGGATCCGGCCCAGCCGCTCCCGGCTGTGCTTGGTGGAGTTGAGAACGGTGGTCCCCTTCTCCAGGGTACCGGAGTAGACCCGGAAGTAGCACAGCTTGCCCACATAGGGGTCCGTGGCGATCTTGAAGGCCAGGGCGGAGAACGGGGCTTGGTCAGAGGCGGGACGGAAGTCCTCCTCGCCGGTGTCGGGGTTGATGCCCTTCACGCCCTTCTTGTCCAGAGGGGAGGGCAGGTAGTCCACCACCGCGTCCAGCATCTCCTGCACGCCCTTATTTTTGTAGGACGAGCCGCAGGTGACGGGCACCATGGTGTTGTCAATGGTGGCTCTCCGGATGGCGGCCTTGATTTTCTCGATGGGCACCTCGTCTCCGTTGAGGTACATCTCCATGATCTCGTCGTCCACCTCGGAGACCGCGTCCATCAGCTTTTCCCGGTACTCCTGGCAGAGCTCCAGCATCTCGGCGGGAATCTCTTCCTCCCGCATATCCTTGCCCAGCTCGTCGTAGAACAGGTAGGCCTTCATTTTCAGCAGGTCTACCACGCCCCTGAAGCTCTCTTCCTTCCCGATGGGGAGCTGGATGGGGACGGCGTTGCACTTGAGCCGGTCATGCATCATGTCCAAAACCCGGAAAAAGTCCGCGCCCATGATGTCCATTTTGTTGACATACACCATCCGGGGGACCCGGTACTCGTCGGCCTGCCGCCAGACCGTCTCGGTCTGGGGCTCCACGCCACCCTTGGCGCACAGCACGGTCACAGAACCGTCCAGCACCCGCAGAGACCGCTCCACCTCCACGGTGAAGTCCACATGGCCCGGGGTGTCGATGATGTTGATGCGGCAGTCCCGCCAGAAGCAGGTGGTGGCGGCGGAGGTGATGGTGATGCCCCGCTCCTGCTCCTGGGCCATCCAGTCCATGGTCGCGGAGCCGTCGTGGGTCTCGCCGATCTTGTAATTCCGCCCGGTGTAGAACAAAATACGTTCGGTGGTCGTGGTCTTTCCGGCGTCGATGTGGGCCATGATGCCGATGTTGCGGGTGTTTTCCAGGGAATACTGTCTAGGCATTGAAATGCTCCTTTAAATATTACCAGCGGAAATGGGCGAATGCCTTGTTCGCCTCCGCCATCTTGTGGGTATCCTCGCGCTTCTTAACGGCGGAACCCGTGTTGTTGGCAGCGTCCATAATTTCGGCGGCCAGCCGCTCCCGCATGGTGTTCTCCCCGCGGTTCCGGCTGTAGTTGGTCAGCCACCGCAGACCCAGGGTCTGCCGGCGGTCCGGCCGGACCTCGATGGGCACCTGGTAGGTGGCGCCGCCCACCCGGCGGGCCTTCAGCTCCACGGCGGGCATGATGTTTTCCATCGCCTGCTGGAAGACCTCCAGGCCGTTCTTGCCGGTCTTCTTCTCGACGATCTCAAAAGCGCCGTAGACCACCTTCTGGGCCACGCCCTTCTTGCCGTCGAGCATAATGCTGTTGATGAGCTTCGTTACCAGAACGGAATTGTAAGTGGGATCCGGAAGGACCTCTCTCTTGGGAACATTACCTCTTCTGGGCACTTTGCTTCCCTCCTTCATAAATAAAATGATGTCATCGGTACTCGAAAGTGTTTACCTTTCGTTGTGCCTGCCAAGAGGATCTTACATAGGTACAATATATAAAACCTTCATGGCAAGGCTTACCCTTGCGAATGGGCGGGAATTACTTCTTCTTGCCGGCCTTGGGCCGCTTGGCGCCGTACTTGGAGCGAGCCTGCATCCGGCCCTGTACGCCCTGGGTGTCCAGCGTGCCGCGGATGATGTGGTAACGGATACCGGGCAGGTCCTTGACACGGCCGCCCCGGATCAGAACCACGGAGTGCTCCTGCAGGTTGTGACCCACGCCGGGAATATAGGCGGAGACTTCCATCCCGTTGGTCAGGCGGACACGGGCGAATTTCCGCAGGGCGGAGTTGGGCTTCTTCGGGCTGGTGGTACGGACGGCGGTGCACACGCCGCGCTTCTGGGGGGAGGGCAGGTCGGTGGCCTTGTTCTGAAGGGTGTTCAGACCTCTCTGCAGAGCGGGAGCGGTGGACTTGTAGCTGGCTTGCTGACGGCCGTTTCTCACGAGCTGATTAAAGGTAGGCATCAATGTTCTCCTTTCTTCAAAGATTGGCTTTCTCTTTCGGTCAAGTGGGCGCAATACCCCTATCCCAAAAAGAGTCCGCACGAAGGATATTATACGCCATATTTTGAAAATGTCAACAAATTTTCCGGAAGAATTTGAGATTTTTCCCGTTTTCCCCCAGGTTTTCCCCGCCCGCCGCCGGGCGGAGGGAAAAACCCGGCGCCGGCGCCGCCCGGCGGGCGCGCCGGCCGGAGCGGGGGAAGCGCTTCCAAGGAAACGCCCCTGACTGTGCGCCGCCGGCGCACAGTCAGGGGCAGATTCTACGTTGAGGCTTTTTCCCGGGCAAGGCCGGGGCTTTCTCTTAGATCACGCCTCGGCGTTCTCCGCTTCCTGCTCCGGGGCGGACTCCGGCCCGGGGGCCGGAGTAGGCGCCACCCGCTGGGGCGGGGTCTCCAGGGGCTGATAGTCCCGGTAGGCCATCAGGCCGGAACCGGCGGGGATCAGCTTGCCGATGATGACGTTCTCCTTCAGGCCCACCAGGTGGTCCACCTTGCCCTTGATGGCGGCGTCGGTGAG
>CANRQC010000152.1 GCA_947632695.1 uncultured Oscillospiraceae bacterium
GATCTGGCCGCCGCGGGCGTCGGAGGCGGGCTGATGGCCAGTCTGGACGCCATTTTCTATAACGACTCCTGGGAGGGGGACGGTCCCCTGCTGGAGGCCCTGTCCGGCACGGGCTTTTCTCCGGCAATATGCCTGAACCCGGCGCTTCCCTGGTGGCGCCTCCGGCTGGGGGAGGCCGCCCGGGCGGGGGCCCGGGCCGTGCGGCTCTATCCGGGCATCCACAGCTACCCCCTGGAGGCGGCGGAGGCGCTGTGCCGGGAGGCGGGCGAGCTGGGGCTGGGGGTGATCATCACCGCCCGGATGGAGGACCAGAGGCTGGAGTATCTGCTCCGGCAGGCGCCGGTCGACCCGAAGGAAGCGGCGGCGCTGGCCAAAAATTGTCCGGGGACCCAGGTGATTTTGTCGAATTTTTACCTTTCCGAGCTGGAAGGGCTGTCCGGAGAAAACCTCTGGGCGGACACGGCGGGGCTGTGCCACGGGCTGTTCCCCTTTGAAAACCTGGAATTTCCCAGGGAGCGGCTCTTATTCGCGTCCTTTGCCCCCTTGCAGTGCCCGGAAAGCGCGGTTTGCAATCTGCCGGAGGAGCGGGCGTTCCTCGACGGCAACACCAGAATCTATTGGGAGGCGTGCCATGGCGGAATATTCTGAACTGGCCCGGGCGGAGATCGTCATCTGCGGCGGCGGCGTTTCCGGCGTCTTTGCCGCCGTGGCGGCCCGGGAGAGCGGCGCGGAGGTGCTGCTCCTGGAGCAGCAGGGGTGCTTGGGCGGCTCGGCGGTTGCTGGGCTGGTCAGCCCCATGATGACCTCCCGGCTGCCGGGGGGCGTGGAAAACTCCTACCTCTCCCCCCAGCTGGGGAAAGGGCCCGCCTTTGACCCCGCGTCCTTGGATCTGGCCCTGGCGGCATTGTGCCGGGAGGCGGGGGTGCGAATACTCCTGAACGTGGCGCTGTGCCAGGCCCAGGTGGAAGACGGGCGGGTGGTCTCCGTCACCGTGGCCACCTGCCGGGGCCTGGAAACCGTGTCCGGCCAGGTGTTTGTGGACTGCACCGGCGACGCTCTGCTCTCCAAGCTGGCGGGGGCCCAGCTTTTCCGGGGCAGGGACGGCGTCAACCAGCCCATGAGCCTGCGCTACCTGATGGGCGGGGTGGATCTGGTCCGATTCGGCGCGTTTTTAGACCAATGGGGCGCCGCCTCCGGCCTTCCCCACACCGCCCGAAGCGGAAACGGCGGGCAGAGCCTCTACGCCGCCGTAACGGCCCAGGGAGATTGGGCATTGACGCCGGTATTTCGCCAGGCGGTGGCGGTGGGAGACCTGAAAGAGGAGGATTGCGTTTATTTCCAGCTCTTTCCCGTAGCCGGGCGGCCCGACGCTCTGGCCATGAACCATCCGGAATTTTTGGATCTGCCCGACGCCACTGACCCCTTCCAGCGCACGGAGGTTCTGCTTCGGGGCCGGGAGGCCATCGCCCGGCAGATCGCCTTCTGCCGGAAGTATTTTCCGGGGTGCGAAAAGGCCTATCTTCTCCAGGTCGCCCCCATGGTGGGGGTGCGGGAGAGCCGCAGGGTGGGGACAGAATATCTGCTCACTGCCCGGGAGCTGCTGGACCATACAAAATTCCCGGACCGGGTGGCCCAGTCCAACTATCCCGTGGACATCCACGGCGGCGGGCTGGAGAGCTACACGCCCCACCGGGACCCGAAAAAGCCCTGGTTCGAGGTGCCCTACCGCTGCCTGGTGGTAAAGGGGCTTTATAATCTCCTGGTTGCCGGGCGGTGCGTCGGCGCGGACTTTGTGGCCCAGTCCGCCATTCGCATTCAGCCCACCTGCCGTGCCCTGGGAGAGGCGGCGGGGATCGCCGCCGCCCTTGCTCGAGACTGCCCGGCAGCCCAGGTGGACGGAGTCCAGGTGGGCAGGATCATGGAAAGCCGCGGCGCGGTCTTTCTGTAATATTACGGTCTGGGTCAGCCTTGGAATGTGTCCTTAATAAGGACTTCTTCTGTATAGAAAAATCGTGCCGGAGCTCTCGCCCCGGCACGATTCATGATTGTGTTTCCCTCTATTTCCGCAATGGAACGAAAGCCTCAAATCTCCATGATCACCGGCAGGATCATGGGATTGCGCTTGGTGGTGCGGAACAGGTAGCCGCTGAGATCGCTCTTGATGGCGGATTTCAGGGCCGTCCAATCCCGGGCCCGGCGGCGGCCGCAGCGGTCGATGGCATCCTCCGCCACGGTCTTCAGCTCGTCCATCAGCCCCTCGGACTCCTTGACGTAGACAAAGCCCCGGGTGATGATATCCGGCCCGGAGATCACGGAGCCGTCCTGACTGGACAAAATGACGCATACCACAATCATGCCGTCCTGGGCCAGGTGCTTCCGGTCCCGCAGGACCACGCTGCCCACATCTCCCACGCCGGTGCCGTCCACCAGCACCATGCCGGCCTGGACGGTGCCCTCGGCCTTGCAGGACTTGGCGGTGAGTTCAAAGACGGTGCCGATCTCGCCCACCAGAATATTCCGGGGGTTCATGCCCATCTGCTGGGCCAGCCGGGCGTGAAGCTGGAGGTGCCGCTGCTCCCCGTGGACGGGGATGAAGAATTTGGGCTTGGTCAGGGCGTGGATAATCTTCAGCTCCTCCTGGCAGGCGTGGCCGGAGACGTGAAGGCCCTCGCTCTTCTCATAGACCACCTCGGCCCCCTTACGGTACAGCTCGTTGATGATCTTGGAGATGGCCTTTTCGTTGCCGGGTATGGCGGAGGCGGAGATGATGATCCGGTCCCCCGCCTGGATCTCCACCTGCCGGTGGGTGGAAAAGGCCATCCGGTACAACGCGGACATATTCTCCCCCTGGGAGCCGGTGGAGACGATGACCAGCTTGTTGTTGGGAATGGAGCGGATGGCGTTCAGGTCCACGATCACGCCGGCGGGCACCTTGAGATAGCCCAGCTCCTGGGCCACCTTCAGCATGTTCTCCATGCTCCGGCCGGTGACGGCCACCTTCCGGCCGTACCGGTGGGCGGTGGCCAGCACCGCCTGGATGCGGTGCATGTTGGAGGCAAAGGTGGTGACCACGATCCGCTGGTCGCAGCCCTTAAACTGGCGGTCCAGGCTCTCCGCCACCACGTTTTCGCTGGGGGTGTAGCCCTGGCGCTCCACGTTTGTGGAGTCGCACAGCAGGGCTAGCACGCCTTCGTTCCCCAGCTGGCCCAGCCGGGCCAGATCGATCATGCCGTCCTTGGCGGTGGGGTCGATCTTAAAGTCCCCGGTGACGATGACCGTGCCCACCGGCGTGTGGATGGCGAAGCACACGGCGTCGGCAATGGAGTGATTTACATGGATAAACTCCACGGTAAAGCACCCGGCCTTCACCACGTCCCCGGGCTTGTGGGTAATGAGCTTTACGGTCTTGTCCAGGCCGTGCTCCTCCAGCTTCAGCCGGATCAGACCGCAGGTCATGGCGGTGCCGTGTACCGGACAGTTCACCTGCTGCATGCAGTAGGGAATAGAGCCGATATGATCCTCATGGCCGTGGGTGATGAACATGCCCCGGAGCTTCGAGGCGTTTTTCACCAGGTAGGAAAAGTCGGGGATCACCAGATCCACGCCGTACATATCCTCCTCCGGGAAGCCCACGCCGCAGTCTACCACGATCATATCCTTGCCATACTCCAGGACGGTGATGTTTTTTCCGATCTCGTCCAGACCGCCCAGAGGTATGATCTTCAGTTTTTCTGCCAAAAAAATACTCCTTTCAAAATGTAGGGTTTATTGCGTTTCCCCGCAGGGAAAGAACATCCAATCAAAGGCCCTCAGGCCGGAAGCTATTATAGCACAGGTTTTTCCAAATGTACACCATTATTTTTCGGGGGATTTTGGCAACATTCTGCCGGTCTGCCCGGAATTTTTTGGGGAAAATTCTTGAAATGGCGGGTTTTTCAGTGTCGTGGGGCCGGAAAAGGGCGAAAGCGGCTGCCGCCCCGCGCCGCACTTTTCAGGACGAGCGGGAAATTTTGGCGCAAGTGTTCATTTGTCAATGATGTGAGACCGGAAAAAAGCGAAAGAATTTTCGTTTCTAGGGTGCGGATTTGCTGACGAAGGGAGGGCGAAGCCCGACCGAAGTCAGCAAATCCGGGCGGCCTCCAGCTCCTG
>CANRQC010000153.1 GCA_947632695.1 uncultured Oscillospiraceae bacterium
CTCACCAGGTCCTGGGGACTGGTGACGATCACCGCCCCGTCCACCGGCAGGCTCTGGAACACGGTCAGGGGCACGTCGCCGGTGCCGGGGGGCATATCCACCAGCAGGCAGTCCACGTCCTCCCAGACCACATCGGTCCAAAACTGCTTCACCGCCCCGGCGATCACCGGGCCCCGCCACACCACCGGGTCCGTGGCGTTGTCTAAAAGCAGATTGATGGACATGATCTGGATCCCCGTACGGCTCCGGGCGGGGTACAACCCCGTCCCGTCGGAACCCAAGCACTCGGTGACGCCGAAGGCCGTGGGCACCGAAGGGCCGGTGATGTCCGCGTCCAAAATGCCCACCTTCTGCCCCCGCCGGGTCAGGGCCACCGCCAATAACGAGGTGACGGTGCTCTTGCCCACGCCGCCCTTGCCGGAGATCACGGCGATGACCTTTTTGATCTTGGACTTGGGATTGGGCTGGGCCAGAAGGCTCTCCGCCTTCCGGTCTCCACAGTCGGAGGCGCAGGCGGAACAGTTGCCGTTGCAGCTACTCATGAAGTTCGCTCCTTTTTTCGTATTTTGACTCGGCCAGAGCCAGCAGCATCCGCTCCGACGCCACATCGGCGGGGTAGGGATAGGCCTTGGCCGCCTTTTCAAACTTGATTTTCAGCTTCTCCGCTTCCTTCTGGTCCTTTTTGACCAGAAGGGCATAGGTCATCTCCGTCCGCAAAGCGGTGATGGAGCCGGCCATGGACCGGCGGAAGGACCGCATCTGAGGGTCCTCCATAATGGAACCCGTGTCCAGGCCGTCCTCCAAAACCGTGGCGCAGAACACCCGGTCCAGGAGCAGCATATTCCGGTGGATCCCCGCTAGGGCCGCGTCGGAGGAAAGGAGCTTGTCAATGGCCTGGGCCGTGCCCTCCACGTCCCCGGCGTCCAACAGCCGGTTGCAGGCAAGGGCCCCCACCGTGGCGGCCAGGGCGCTTTTGGCCATGGCGGCGGGCGAAATTTGGAACCATTCCTCCGGCAGGTCCCGGAGCCGGCGGCCCAGGGCAGTCTGCTCCATGCACTTCATCTGGGTCCAGAAGGCCTTTACGGTCTCCCGATCCTGGGTCAGGGCCAGGGCGTTATAGCCGTCGTTGTCCACCTGGGGGGTGTGGATGGGAATGCCGTTCATCAGGGCGATCGCCGCCCCAGCCAGGGCCAGCAGGCCCAGAAAATTCCCCGGCAGGGTGCCGGGAGCCAGAAAACTCAGGGTTAAAAAAGCCGCCCCGGTAATCAGGTTGAGAAACACGCCCCCCAAATTGTAGAGGATCACCGGCATTTTCCCGTCCACCAGCTCCGGCGGGGCCAAAAGGCACTGCCCGGCGGTGCCCGCCAGGGCATAGCGGCACAGGCGAAGCCCCTCGGGCCGCTTGACCAGGGTCAGACTCCCCACCCGGAAGGACAGGAACCGGTAGCCGGTGAGCAGGCCAAAGAGCAGGTGCCCCGCCTCATGGATCACCAGCTGGAGAACATAGGCCAGGAGAAAAAGAGCCAGGTAGCCAAAGGCGGTTAACATAACAATTCCAAAGGGCTCCCCGGACTCCAGCGCCGGGATCAGGTAAAACACGTCGATGGCCACGCCCAGGGCCGCCCCGAGGACAAACATCACCACGGTAAAGAGCAGTTTTTTCCCTTTTTTAGGCTTTGACATGGGCTTTCCCCCCTTTTGAAATCCATTATAGGGCCGCCGGGCCGGTCTGTCAACCGACCAGCGCTTCGGCGGCAGCCTCCCACTGCTCCATCAGGCTGGAGAGGGCTTCCTCCGCCTCTTCCTTCTCCGCCAGCAGGCCCGCCAATGCCTGATAGTCCGCCGAGGCGGCCTGTATTTGCCCGTCCAGGTCCCGGATTTGAGCCTCCTGGGCCTCGATCTCCCGCTCCAAGCGGCGGACCAGCTTCTCCGCCTCCTTGGCGCCGCCCTTGGGGTGGTCCTTCTTAGGCTTGCGGGGGCCTTCGGCGGGCTTGGCCATGGCCGCCCGCTCCTGGACGGCCCGGTATTTTTCGTAGCCGTAGGGGAAGTCCTGCAAGGTCCCATCCTCCAGGAGCCAGATCCGCTCCGCGAATTTCTCGATAAAATACCGGTCGTGGGACACGAAGAGCAAGGTCCCTTCAAATTCCTCGATGGCCGCCTCCACCCACTCCCGGGAGGCGATGTCCAGGTGGTTGGTGGGCTCGTCCAAAATCAGCAGGTTGATTTTCTCATCCATGAGCATACACAGCCGGAGCCGGGACTGCTCCCCGCCGGACAGGTTGCCCACGGCCTTGAACACATCCTCCCCCTGGAACAAAAAGGCGCCCAAGCGGTCCCGAGCCTGCTGGGGGGTGCAGTTTTTCTCATAGAGCATGGTGTCGTACAAGCTCCGCTCCGGGTGGGAAAAGTGGATGATCTGGGGCAGGTAGCCCCATTTGACCGTGGGACCGAATTGGATCTTCCCCTGACAGGGCTCCCGGCCCAAAAGGCAGTTTAAGAAGGTGGTCTTCCCCGCCCCGTTGTCCCCCAGCAGGGCGATCCGCTCGCCCCCCTCCACCCGGAGGTCCACCCCGGAAAAGAGAGTCCGGTCCCCGAAGCTCTTGGAGACGTTTTTCATCTGGAACACCACGTCCCCGTAAAAATCCCGCTGGGCGAAGGAGGCGCGCATGGTCTTCTCCTTCTGGGGGCGCTTGGTCTTTTCAATGCGCTCCATCCGGTGCTGGATGGACATGGCCCGGCGGTAGAGGGTGCGGTTGTTGATGCCCCAGCCCTTCATCCGCTCCACGGTGTAGCCCAGCTGCTTCAGCTTGGCCTGCTCCTGCTCGTACTGCTTGAGCTGGAGATTGAAGCGGGCCTGCTTTTCCTCCATATAGAAGGTGTAGTTGCCGGAATAGTATTCCCCGTGGCCGTCGGCAATCTCCACCACCCGCTGGGCCACCCGGTCCAGAAAATACCGGTCGTGGGAGATGACCAGCACCGTGCCCTTGTAGGTCAGCAGGTAGTCCTCCAGCCACTCCACGCTTTTCAGGTCCAGGTGGTTGGTGGGCTCGTCCAGCAGCAAAATATCCGTCTTCTCCAGCAGCAGCCGGGCCAGGTTCACCCGGGTCCGCTCCCCGCCGGAGAGGCTGTCAAATTCCTGTTCCCGCTGCTCCGGGGGAATGCCCAGACCGTTGCAGACCTTGTCCGTCTCCACGTCCATGTCGTAGCCCCCGCCGGATGCAAAACGCTCCCCTAGGCTGTCGTACTCCCGGAGCTGCTCCTTGGTGGCCCCGGCGGCCATCTCCCCTTCCAGCCGCTCCATCCGCCGCCGCAGCCGCAGCAGGGGCACAAAGGCGGAGCGCAGGACCTCCTCCACGGTGTAGCCCGCCGGGAAACGGGGGATCTGGGAAATCAGGCCCAGGCGTTTGTCGGGGTTTACATAAACTTCCCCGCTGTCATAGTCCAATTCGCCGGTGAGAATGCGGAATAAAGTGGTCTTTCCGCAGCCGTTCCGGCCCAGAATGGCCACCCGCTCCCCCTCCTGGACCTGAAAGGTCAGGCCGTCCAGGAGGTTCTCGCCAATGACGAAAAATTTTGTCAAATCCTTTACCGATACATCGATCATGGTTCCTTCTCCAAGGCCCCGGCCAATTTTGCCAGCTCCTCCCGGCTCATCAACAGGTCCAGGGCCTGTAACAACGCGTTGCTGCTTAAATTTTCCGGCAGGCCCAGCTTTTGGGCCAAGGCGCGCCGCTTTTCGGCGCTGTTCGGGCCTCCGGACAGGCCCAGCGCCATCAAGTCCTGCTTGGTCAGGCCCTGGCGGGCCGCCGCCCCCTCCTGGAAGGTGGCCCCCGCCCGGCGGAGGGCGTCAACCAACGTCTCCGGGTCCATCCCCTCCACCCCCAGCAGGCCCGCCCGGCCGGGGGCGGCCTTCCGCCGCTCCTTGCCCATAATGGCGGGGGTGTAGGCGTGTTTGAGATACTGTGGGCTGATAGCGCTCTTCAAATAATTGCGGATCACCAGACCCGCCCCGTCGGCGTCGGTGAATACGATCAGCCCCCGCTTCTCCGCCGCCGCCC
>CANRQC010000154.1 GCA_947632695.1 uncultured Oscillospiraceae bacterium
GACGTGCTCCGACCCATCGTGGAGGGATACAGCAGCCGGTAGTAGCTGATGTTGGCCCCCTTGGGGAAGGCCGGGTCCCGGCGCAGGGCCGCCGACCGGGCCCGCCGGGCATCCATCTGGTCAAATTCCAGGTCCTCCGCCTCCAGCACCCCGTGGGGGGAGCCGGGGCAGCCCAGCTCGATATAGTCCACCCCCGGCAGCCGGTCCCGGGCCACCAGGGAGGGTAGATTCATTTGCACCCGGTACTGGGTTTCGGAGAGCCGCCAGCCGGGCACCGGGCCGGCGTCGGTTCCCACCACCATTTTCGGCCCCGCGATCCCCCGGTCATAGGCAAACCGGCAGATGCAGCGGGCGCCGTTGCCGCACATCTCCCCCCGGGAGCCGTCGGAATTGTAAAAATGCAGGCGAAAATCCGCTTTCGCCGAATGGTCCAGGGCCATGAAGCCGTCGGCCCCGGTTTTTGCGCAGAGGGAACGGGCCAGGTTGGAAAAATCCAGGTCCACGCCCCGGGCGTCCGTCACCACGAAGTCGTTGCCCGCCCCGCTCATATGCCAAAATTCCATACTATGCCTCCAAAAGCCCGTCCATTCCGTACAGCCCCGGGGCCTTGCCCACCAGGAACCGGGCGGCCTCCACGGCCCCGTCGGCGAACATCCCCCGATCATGGGCCTCATGCCGGAGGGTCAGAGTCTGGCTGGGGGTGCAGATGTGGACCTCGTGGATGCCCACCACGGCCCCCATCCGCAGGGAGGAAATGCCGATCTCGTCCTTTTCCCGGCGGCCCTCCCCGGCCCGGCCGCAGTGCTCCCGGGCCTGGGGCCGCACCGCCTGGATGGCCTGGAACAGCATATGGGCGGTGCCGCTGGGGGCGTCCACCTTCCGGTTGTGGTGGACTTCCACGATCTCAATATCCGCCTCGGGGAAATAGGCGGCGGCGGTGCGGGCCAGGCGGCACAGCACCGCGATGCCCAGGCTCATGTTCCCGGCGTAGAACACCGGCACCTCCCGGGCGGCGGCAAAAATCAAGTCCTTCTCCTCCCGGGTGTGGCCGGTGGTGCCGATCACCACCCCGCAGGAGAGACGCTTGGCCGCCTCTAACACATCTCCTGCGGAACTGTGGTGAGAAAAGTCGATGATCACGTCGGCCTGGGGATTTTGGAGCTCTCCAAAGGTCCTGGCGGCCCCGTCCTCCCCGTCGATGCTCACCCGACCGGTGACCTGGTCGCCCAGGCGGGCGGAGAGGAGCTTGCCCATGGCGCCGTTGGCGCCCCAAAGGATCACATTCACGGCAAAATCCCCAGCTTTCTCATTTCGGTAAGTAACACCGCTCGTTTGGTCTCCTCCAGGGGGGTCAGGGGCAGCCGCAGATACCCCTCCCCAAAGCCCAGGGCCGCGGCGGCGGCCTTCACGGGGATGGGATTGACCTCGCTGAACAGGCAGCGGATCAGAGGCAGCAGCCGGCACTGGAGCTCGGCGGCGGTTTTCAGGTCCCCGGTGAAAAAGGCGTCGGTCATGGCCACGGTCTGCTTGGGGGCCACGTTGGACAAGACGCTAATACACCCCGCGCCGCCCATGGCCAAAATGGGCAGGGTGATCCCGTCCTCGCCAGAGTACACATCCACCCGGTCGCCGCACTTGGCGAAGAGCTCCACGATCTGGCCGATGTTGCCGCTGGCCTCCTTCACCGCCGCGATCCGGGGATGGTCCGCCAGGACGGAGACGGTGTCCGGCAGCAGGTTGCAGCCGGTGCGGCCCGGGACATTGTAGAGGACCACCGGCTTGTCCGAGGCGTCGGCAATGGCGGTGTAGTGGGCGATGAGCCCGGCCTGGGTGGCCTTATTATAGTAGGGCGTCACCACCAGCACCCCATCCGCCCCCTCGCCGCAGGCGGCCCGGGTGTGCTCCACCGCCTGGGCGGTGGAATTGGTGCCGGTGCCGGCGATCACGGGCACCCGGCCCGCCACCCTTCGGATGGTGAAGCGGATGACCTCCCCCCGCTCCTGGGCGGTGAGGGTGGCGCTCTCCCCCGTGGTGCCCACGGGCACCAGGGCGTTGACGCCGCTCTCCAACTGGAAGTCGATGAGGCGCCCCAGGGTCTCGTAATCCACCCCCGCCGGGGTCATGGGGGTGATGAGCGCGGTGGCGGTTCCTTGGAAAATTCGGTGCTTCAAAGGGAAGACCTCCTTAAAATGAGCCGTTTTTTATAGTATAGCACAAGTGGGGAAAAAAGGGAATATCCTTCCTTGACCGGTGGGCACTTGTTCCCGTCATTTTTTTGGTCACTGGCCGCTGTCGAACTGGGACTGATACAGCCGGTAGTAGAACCCCTTTTCCGCCATCAGGCTCTCGTGGGTCCCCTGCTCCACCACCTGGCCGCCGTTCAGGACCAGGATGTGGTCCGCCGACTGGATGGTGGACAGCCGGTGGGCGATGACGAAGCAGGTCTTGCCCTTCATCAGCTCCCGCATGGCCGCCTGGATCCGCATTTCCGTCCGGGTATCCACATTGGAGGTGGCCTCGTCCAAAATCAGCATATGGGCGTCCAGGAGCATGGCCCGGGCGATGGTCAAAAGCTGCTTCTGTCCCTTGGAAATGGAGGAGCCGTTGTCGGAGAGGATTGTATCGTACCCCTGGGGCAGCCGGGAGATGTAGGAATGGATGTGGGCGGCCTTGGCGGCCTTCACCACGTCCTCCATGGTGGCCCCGGGCTTGCCGTAGGCGATATTTTCGTACACCGTGCCGTGGAACAGCCAGGTGTCCTGCAAGACCATGGTGTAGGCCCGGCGGAGGGAGCTGCGGGTCAGCCGCCGCACGTCCGTCCCGTCCACATACACCCCGCCCCGGTCCTCCGGGGTGTCCACGTCGTAAAAGCGCATGAGCAGATTGATGATGGTGGTCTTCCCCGCTCCCGTGGGGCCCACGATGGCCGTCAGGCTTCCGGCCTGGGCGTGGAGGCTCAGGTCCTTGATGATGGGCTTGCCCGGATCGTAGGAAAAGTCCACATGCTTCAGCTCCACGTCTCCCCGCACGTCGGTCAGCTCCACGGCGTCCAGAGCGTCCTGGGCCTCGGGCTTGGCGTCGATCAGGGAGAACACCCGCTCCGCCGCCGCGAAGGCGCTCTGCAGCTCCGAGAGGATGTTGGCCACCTCGTTGATGGGGCCGGAAAACTTCCGGCTGTACTGGACAAAGCTGGACAGGTCCCCGATGAGCAGCTTCCCCTGCAAAAACAGCACGGAGCCGAACACGCACACCAGCGACAGGGAAACGTTGTTGATAAAGTTCACCGAGGGACCGGTGATGGTGCCGTAGGCCTCCGCCACGGTGTAGGCGTCCACGGCGGCGCCGTTTTTCTCGTCGAATTTTTCCAGCGCGGCCTTTTCCCGGCCGTAGGCCCGGACGGTCTTCTGGCCGGAGAGCATCTCCTCCACAAAGCCGTTCAGCTCCCCCAGCTTGGCGCTGCGCCGCCGGAACAGCGGCCGCACCAGCCCCGCCAGCCAGCGGGTGAACAGCACCGTCACCGGAATGGTGAACACGAAGATGATCACAAGCCTTGGGGCGATGGTCAGCATCATGACGAAGGACACCACCACCGTCACCGTGCTCTGCAAAATTTGCAGCAGATCCGAGGACAGGGACTGGTTCACCGTGTCCACGTCGTAGGTGATGGTGCTGATGATGTCGCCGGTCTGGAACCGGTCGAAGAAGGCCACCGGCAGGGCCGTGAGATTTTCAAACACATCGTGGCGCATCTGCTTGGACACGGTGCGGGACAAGCGGATCATCACCACGTTTAATAGGTACGTCAGCCCCGCCGAGGCCAGGTAGAACACCGTCATCAGCACGGCGCAGCGGAAAACCGTGTCGAAATCCACCTTTCCCGCCCCCAGGTCGATGGCGTTGATGGCCTGGCCGGAGAGCTTGGGGCCGTAGAGGGAGAGCATGCTGCTGCTCAGGGAAAGCACCAGGGCCAAGATCACCAGCAGCCG
>CANRQC010000155.1 GCA_947632695.1 uncultured Oscillospiraceae bacterium
CCCAACCAAACCGTATATTTTTCCTCTGTGCGTGGGACAATAGGTATAGCCGCGTTACATAGGAGAATCCGGTAGCGCGGGCAATGAACTTTGGAGTGTGAAGCACATGGACAGCACGGTCAAACGCGGCGATATTTTCTATGCGGATTTGTCCCCGGTGGTAGGCAGCGAGCAGGGCGGTACCCGTCCGGTTCTGATCGTCCAGAACGATACCGGCAACCGCCATTCTCCCACGGTCATTGCGGCGGCGATCACCAGTCAGACGGGGAAGGCCCGTCTGCCCACCCACATCAATATCGCCGGTGGCAGCGTGGGCCTGAGCAAGGACTCGGTGATCCTCTTGGAGCAGATCCGCACCATCGACAAGCGCCGTCTCCGGGAACATATGGGCCGGTTGGATGAAAAGCAGATGTCCCAGGTGGACAACGCCATCGCGGTGAGCTTTGGCCTTCCCGGTTCCAGGACAGTTTGAACGCGCGGCGGCAGGCATTTCGTGCCTGCCGCCGGTTTTACTTAAATCGGATGCTTCCACGGGAAGAAAGCGGCGCATAATCGCGCCCCCTTGGGCATAGGCTTTGCCCAAGGGGGTTGATTTATGGAAGGAACATTTGATGTTTTTCTCGCGGAGCGGGCGGTGGGCCAGGTCACGGTGGAGCCCCAGGGGCTCTACCTCCGGTTCCGCTGCCGCTGCAGCCTGCCCCGGGACGGGATCTACCGGCTGAAGGTGCGGTGCGGCGGGAAGACGGAAAACCTGGGAGTCTGTGTCCCCGAAGGGGACGCTTTTGGCGTAGACGTCCGCGTTCCCGCCAAGCATTTTGCTCCGGGAGCGCCGGAATTTTACGCTGACGACGGCCGGCCCGCCCCGGCGCCAAAGCGGTCGGTGGTTCCCCAGCCGGAGCCCATCCCCGAGCCCCTGCCGGAACCGGTTCCCGAACCGGAACCCGAGCCCGCACCGGAACCGGTTCCCGAACCGGAACCATCCCCATCCGCGCCCATCTCAGAGGCGGAATGTCCGCCCGCGCCCATCTCGGAGCCGCCTGCCGGCGACGGCCCAATATGTCCACAGGAATTTGTACCCCTGACCCAGGAGCTTACCGAGGAGCTTACCGAGGAGCAGGTGGCCTGCCTGACGGAGGCCCGTCTTGGCGCGCGGGACGGACAGGAGGGACTATTGTTCCCGGATCAGACCGACTCCCATTCCAGTCCCACGGGGCAGTGGTCGGAGCCCAACACCTCGGAGTAGATGGGAGTGGAGACGATGCCGGCGGCCGCCCGGTCGGACACCAGGAAGTAGTCGATGCGCCATCCGGCGTTGTTCTGCCGGGCCTTGAACTGATAGCTCCACCAGGTGTAGGCCCCGGCCAGATCGGGATGAAGGTAGCGGAAGCTGTCGGTAAATCCGGCCTCCAGCAGCCGGGTGAAGCTCTCCCGCTCCTCGTCGGAGAAGCCGGCGTTGCCCCGGTTGGCGGCGGGATTTTTTAGATCGATGGGCTGATGGGCCACATTCAGATCTCCGCAGACGATCACCGGCTTGCGCCGGTCCAGCTCCCGCAGATACTCCCGGAAGGCGCCGTCCCATTTCAGCCGGTGGTCGATCCGGGCCAGCTCCCGCTGGGCGTTGGGGGTGTAGCAGGTCAGAAAATAGAAGTCCGGGTATTCCAGGGCAATCAGCCGCCCCTCAGTATCCAGCTCCGGGATCCCCAGACCGTAGCTGACGGACAGAGGTTCCTCTTTAGCAAAGATCGCCGTGCCGGAGTAGCCCTTTTTCTCGGCATAATTCCAAAATTGGGTATAGCCGGGCAGGTCCAGCTGGACCTGCCCCGGCTGGACCTTTGTCTCCTGAAGGCAGAACAGATCCGGCCGAAGGGCGTCGAACACCTCTAAAAAGCCCTTTCCCATACAGGCCCGCAGGCCGTTGACGTTCCAGGAAATCATGCGCATCGCTTTCACCTCAATTTTCCCCGGAGGACTCCGGGGGCATTTGGGTACACTGATCCACCAGGATCAGGCAGCTTTCGTCCATGGTAATGCTGGGCTCTCCGTCCAGCAGCGCCCCATCGGCCTGAATGCGGACCTGCTCCACGTGGAACAGAGACAGGCAGGTCAGTGTCACGCAGGCGCAGGCGACGGTCAGCTCCAGCCCGGACAGTTCCGATAGCTCTTGGGTGAAGGTGAGCTTCAAAAGCGTACCCTCCACCTCGGCGGACAGCAGGGCGGTATTCTGGGGCAGGGCGGAGCGCAGCGCCGGGTCCTGCGGGCCGTGGAGGTATTGGGACATCAGAAAGAAATAGTCCACCTCGTGGCCGGCGGTCTCCCGTTCCTCGCTGCCGATGACGCCGTCTTCCTCGTAAGACACCTCCGCCCGGGGATAGTAGAACAGGCCGGGGGAGACGATCCGCTCCGTTTTTTCGCACCCCGCCAGCAGCAGCGCGCACAGCAGCAGGCAAAGCAGCCTCTTCATGTCCCCGCCTCCTTTGAAACGCAGGGAAATTCCACGGTGAAGGTGCTTCCCTTGCCCACCTGGCTTTCCACATGGATCACGCCCCGGTTCCGCTCCACCATGTTCCGCACGATGGACAGCCCCAGGCCGCTGCCGCCGGATTTCCGGGAGCGGGCCTTGTCCACCCGGTAGAACCGTTCAAACACATGGCCAATGGCGTCCTCCGGGATGCCCACGCCGGTATCCGCCACCACCAGGAAGGCGCGGTCCGCCATTTTTCGCAGCCGGATGGTGACAATGCCCCCGGGGGCGGTGTATTTGATGGCGTTTTCCGCCAGGTTGAAGGCAATTTGATACAGATCGTCCTCCGGAACCGGCACGGGCACATCCTCGCTTAGATCCAGAGCCACACGGATCTGGCTTTTCTCGGCCAGGGGCGAGAGCATCCGCTGGACCCGCTGGATGGTGGGCCCCATGAGGATCGGCTCCACTTCCTCGGTGGGCGCCTCGCTTTTCGTCAGGCTCAGCAGCTTCTGGCTCATTCGGTTGAGCCGGTCCGCCTCGTCGCCGATATCGCTGACAAATTCCCGGACGGTTGCCGGATCCATATCGTTTTGCAAAATGGAGTCGCTGAGCAGCTTGATGGAGGCCAGGGGCGTTTTCAGCTCATGGGAGGCATCGGAGACGAACTGCCGCCGCTTGTGTTCCGAGGCCTGAAGCCGCTCGGTCAGATCGTTGAACTCCTCTCCAAGCACGGTCAGCTCGTCGTGACCGCCCATGACCACCTTGTGGGAGTAATCCCCCTCCCGAATGATCCGCATGGACGCCATGATCCGCCGCAGCCGGACGGAGAAGGCGTTGGAGAAGGTGATGCTGAACACCAGCAGCGCCAGCTCCAGGCTCAGCGTGACGGACAGGATGCTGTTGATCAGGGAGCGCATCAGCATTCCCTGGGTGTTGTCGGTTTCCAGCATGTAGACGCAGCCGCTGAGCACGCCGTAGGACATCACCGGCGTGGCGGCCATGGACTGCATGGCCCCGTCCCGGTAGTACCAGGAGAACACGTCCAGCCCGCTTAAGGCCTGGCACACCTCCGGAAGCAGTACATATTTTCCCACGGCGGAGTCCTCCCCGGTGAGGGAATCGTATACCGCCACACCGCTGCGGTCGGTGACGATGAGCCGGGTCACCTGCATGGTGCGCATCTGACCGATCAGATCGGTGACGGTGGTGGTATTCAGCACCTCCAGATTGGCCACCTCCGTGGAGGCCAGGAGACATTTTTCCACCATGGAGGATTCCTTGCTCTGGTAGAACAGCCGCTGGCTGGTCCGGGAGCTGTAAATATTCAGGAACAGCAGCACCGCCGTGGTCACGATCACATACACCACAGCATAGCGGAACAGGGAGCTTCCATATCTGGGGAAATCGGTTTTCTTATTTCCGGAAATAGTAACCCACCCCCCACTTGGTCATGATGTATTGGGGCTCCGCCGGATTTTCCTCCAGCTT
>CANRQC010000156.1 GCA_947632695.1 uncultured Oscillospiraceae bacterium
TGATCTTGTGGATCTCCACTTTGTCCACCTGGTCGTTGGCCCGGTTCAGAACCACCATTTCGCAGCTTTTCAGTTTGTCCACCACCAGGCCGCGCATGTTGGCGTTATAGGTCAGGAAGGTCTGGGCGTGGGCGAACATGAACTCCTGGTAGACAATCCAGGCCTCCGGCATATTCTGGTAGAGCTGGTCCAGCATCCACATGCCGTTATATTCAATGATGACCCGCTCCACGGCGTGCTTTTTCTGGAGGCGTTCCAGGTTGGTGGGGGTCAGCTCCGAGGCGTCCTCCAGAACCTCAATGAAGACGTTTTTCCCGGAAAAGGTGGAGGGATCATACTCCTCCTCCCCTTCCTCAAAGAGCAGGAGCAGCGTCCGCTCCCCGGCGTTGAACCGGGGGTCCTCCAAGGTCTCCTGGATAAACTTGGTCTTGCCGGCATCCAGAAAGCCGGTGAACACATAGACCGGGATCTGTACCATAATTACACACCAAAGAGCTTGGCGATCTCCGCCTCTCTCAGCTCGGAGCCGATGACGCAGAGCTTGCCGGTGACGGCGGCGGAGCCGGTACGCACATCCACCTCGCCGGGCACATGGTCAAAGTGGAGCCAGCCGCCGTCGGTGCAGGGAACGATGCCCTTGGCCCGGAGGACCGTGCCGAAGCTGCCGGAATCCAGGGCTTCCAGCGCGGCCTGGATCTCCTGGGCGGAGAATTTCTTGGGCGTCTCCACGCCCCAGGAGGTGAAGACCTCGTCGGCGTGGTGGTGATGATGGTGATGATGATGCTCGTGTTCATCGTCGTCATCATCGTGATGGTGATGATGGTGATGCTCGTGCTCCTCCTCGTCATCATCATCGTCATCGTGGTGGTGATGGTGGTGTTCATGCTCGTCCTCATCGTCGTCGTGATGATGGTGATGATGCTCGTGTTCTTCTTCCTCGTCCTCGTCTTCCTCCTCGGCGGCCAGACGCTCCAGCTCCAGCTTGGCCAGCTCATAGGCCAGGGACGCTTTGCCCTCCATGGCCTCCACCAGCTGCGCCCCGGTCAGCTCCTTCCAGGGGGTGGTGACCACGGTGGCCTGCTGGTTGTGCGCCCGAATCAGCTCCAGAGCCGCGTCCAGCTTGGCGGCGAGGATGGAATCCGTGCGGGACAGGACGATGGTGGTGGCGGTCTCGATCTGGTTATTGTAGAACTCGCCGAAGTTCTTCATATAGACCTTGACCTTCCCCGCGTCCGCCACGGCCACGGTATAGCCCAGGCTGACCTCGGGACCGGTGACCTTGTTCACCGCCGCGATCACGTCGGACAGCTTGCCCACGCCGGAGGGCTCGATCAGGATCCGCTGGGGATGGTACTGCTCGATCACCTTCCGCAGCGCCCGGCCAAAGTCCCCTACCAGGGAGCAGCAGATGCAGCCGGAGTTCATCTCCGTGATCTGAATGCCCGCGTCCTGGAGGAAGCCGCCGTCGATGCCGATCTCGCCAAACTCGTTCTCGATCAGCACCAGATTCTGCCCGGGATAGGCCTCCTGGATCATCTTCTTGATGAGGGTGGTCTTGCCGGCGCCGAGGAAGCCGGAATAAATGTCGATTTTTGTCATTGCTTACACCTTCTGTGTTAATATTTCTAACGTATTATACCACTAATTTAAAAAATTGACAACCCCCCGGGGGAAATTCATGTTGTCCCGACGGTTTTCCCTTGATTTCGACCCGGCGGCTGTCTTATGCTTACATTCAGGCGGAGATTTTCCCCTTTTGCGACACCGCCAAACCGCCGTCCCGATTCTCCCACAGGACGGCGGCCTTTTTTGGTTTTACATCACCGGCACCAGCAGAAGCTGATCCACCGGAGGCTCGTCGGTCAGGTGGTTGGCCTTGCGGATGGCCTCCACCGTGGCGCCGCTCCTCTTGGCCAGCTCCCAGAGCCCCCCTTCCCCGGCGCGGCAGAGGATCAGGCTGGGCCGGGCAGGATCGGGCTCTGTGACCTCCCCCAATTCCAGGGACGTGACCATTGGAAAGCCCTGCTGGGCCTTGGTATCCAGCTCCAATACCGCTTCGTTGCGGAGATCGATCCCCCCTGAAACGGTTCCCTGGGGCCAGCCGCTGGGCCAGGCCACGGCCTCCACCCGGCAATCCCGGTCCAGCGGGAAGGGCACTCTGGTTTCCGAATGGGCCGTCCCGCACCTGGGATTGCCCTCCGGGTCCAGGTAGAGGGCCTGGAAGGTTCCCGTCAGCTCCACTTCCCCGCCGTTTTCCCCGGTGTGGAGGCGGGGCGTCTCGGGATAGTAGGCCATGTCCACGATCTGGGAGGCCTCAGCCTCCATCCGGCCTTCACAGCGGCAGTCCTCCGTCCGGCTTTCCAGCAGGGCCGGAAGGGTCAGCGTCTGCGTCTGCACGGTCACGGCCCGGCGGGGACTGTAGGCGTCCTCCACGATCTCCATCATCTGCCGGTCGAAGACGGTGTACTGTCCCGTGACGCCGGCTTTCAGCCGGAGCTGCCCCTCCTCGCCGGCTTCCAGTTCCAGGCTGGTGAGGGCCGGCGTGACCTTTGCCGTGGCTTCGGAACTGTACTCCCGCTCCAGATCAGTGTACTGGGAGAAGGGCACCCGGAAATCCCAGGTTTGCAGGCTCTCATCCTGGGCACGGTACAGCACATGGGCCGCCGCCTCTCCCCGGAAAACCACCTTTCCCGCCATCACCTTCTGATCGATGATCTCCGGCTGCAGGCAGTAGCGGAGGATCTTCTCCACCGCCGGGGCGGAGGCGGGAAGCTGGACCTCCTCCTCCACCACGAAGGCCTTCTCCCCTGCCTCCCGGGGCAGGGTGATGGGGTAGGTCTTTTTCAGCAGCTCCACATCCTCGGGGATCTCCCCCGGTGTGGAGATCTCCGCCTCCCAGGGCTCCACCGCCTCCCCCATGACGCTGACGTTCACCCGGGCCATCAGCTTTCGGGCGGAGGTGGAGCGGGCGTCCGCCGAGCGCAGCTGACAGGCCGCCCGGATGGAACCGTCGTGCTGGGTCTGGGGAAAGTCCCAGCGGATCTGGAAGGGGATCCAGGCGTCCACGCTCCGGCAGGAGGTCCCGTCCTCCGGGGCGTAGAGGATCCAGACCATCACCCCGCCGGAGACCGTCATCCCGTCCCCGCGCCACTCCTTGCTTCGGATCAGCGGCTGGCCCCAGGCGCCCAACACCTTCCCAATGTCCGGCATGGCGTCGGGAAGCCGCACCTCCTGGGTCTGCTCCTGTTCCTTGACTTCCCACACCGCCTGGCGCAAGCACTGGCAGGCCGTTTGATTGAACTGCAATTCCAAGCGCAATCACTCCTTACATGGTGTCTGTTCCATTGTATTGCGCTCGGGACAAGTTTATGCCACTATTTTTTCAAAAGGATCCACACGCCGAAGGCGATGGCCCCCACGCCGATGCAGTTGCACAGGATCCCGGATTCCAGCCACGCGCCGATCAGCAGCCCCGCTCCGAAGGCAAATGCCAGGCATCCGCAGTGCTCTCGCCGCCAGAGCATAATACCACCCCCGTGCCCATTGTACGCGGGGGTGGCATCGATTAGAACGGATCGGCGTCCAGGACGTCCTTACAGACCGCCAGGACCTGGGAAATGATGGGAACGCAGACCTGGCTGCCGTAGCCGCCGTCCTCCACGGCGACGAAAAAGGCCAGGGGGTATTCTTCGTCCATGACGAAGCCGGTGAACATGGCGTTGGGCCGCCGCTCCGGGCCCACCTCGCCGGTGCCGGACTTGGCGCAGACGGTGAGGCCCGGGAAATTTTCGTCCCCGTAGTTGGTCGCCACGTTGTTGCGCATATATTCCTGGAGCGTTTTGGCTACCTGGATGGAGAGGATCCGATCCTCCCGCTGGGTCCGGGCGGTGTAAACCTCTCTGCCCCCCAGCTCCAC
>CANRQC010000157.1 GCA_947632695.1 uncultured Oscillospiraceae bacterium
GCAAGGCTTCCTCCTCTGCGGGCAAAATCATCCAAAAATTGCGCCCCGCAAAGTGCTGCGCAGTTTCCGGCGAGGTAATTTTCGTTCAGGCAAGCAAAAGACCGCGGGGAATACTGGCTATGTATTTCCAAGGGCTTTTGTGAAGACTGGGCGGAAATGACCCGGCGGAAACCGACGTGGGTTCGATTCCCGTCACCTAAAATGACAAAGAGGTGAGGCTTATGCTGCGTCTGCTCCTGGGAACCGACTGGATCGCGAACCGGGACGCCGTTTTGTCCCGGATCGCCCGGGACGTGTCCGACCGCCAGGCCGGGCGGATCCTGCTGGTTCCGGAACTGATCAGCCATGAGATGGAACGGCGGCTCTGTATGGCGGCGGGGGACACCGCCAGCCGCTACGCGGAGGTGCTGTCCTTCACCCGTCTGGCCCGCCGGGTAGCGGAGTGGATGGGCGTGGCCCCCGAAAACTGCATGGACGCCGGCGGCCGAGTGGTGGCCATGGCGGCGGCGGCCCGGCAGCTTCACAGCCGGCTGAAGGCCTACGCCTCGGTGGAGACTCGCCCGGAGTTTTTGACCGGCCTGGTGGAGGCGGTGGACGAATTTAAACGCTGCCGGATCCAGCCGGAGGATCTGCGGCGGGCGTCCCAGGCCCTGGAGGGCGGCTTCGCCCAAAAGCTGGAGGAGCTGGCCTTACTGCTGGAGACCTATGACACCCTCTGCGCCCGGGGCAGCCGGGACCCAAGGGATCAGATGAACTGGCTCCTTTCCCAGCTGGAGGCGGGGGATTTTGCCCAGCGCCACGTCTTTTACATCGACGGCTTTCCCGATTTTACCCGCCAGCACATGGCGATTTTGGAGCATCTGATCGAAACATCCCCTCTGGTCACCGTCAGTCTGAACTGTGACCGGGTCGGTTCAAACGCCATGGCCTTTGAAAAGGCGGGCCAGACCGCTATGGACCTGCTGCGGTGCGCCCAGGAAGCGGGCACGCCGGTGGAGATCACCACCGTGCCGCCCCGTTCGGCGCCGCTGTCCCCCCTCCACGCCGCCTTGTTCCAGGGCGCGCTTCCTCAGCTTCCCGGGCAGGTCCACGCGTTCGCCGCCGGCAGCCCCATGGAGGAGTGCCAGGCCGTGGCGGAGCGGATCTTGGATCTGGTGGCCGCCGGGTGCCGGTATCGGGACGTCAGCGTGGCCTGCGGGGACCTTCCCGGATACCGCCAGCTGCTGAGCCTGGTGTTTCGCCGCCGGGGGATCCCGATCTACATCTCCGGCACTGAAGACATCCTGGGCAGAACGGTGATCTCCGCCGTCCTCACCGCCCTGGACGCGGCCCTGGGGGGCTTTGAGCGCCGGGACGTGCTGCGTTACTTAAAATCCATGGTTTCCCCTCTGACGCCGGAGGAGGCGGACAGGCTTGAAAACTATGCCCTGCTCTGGAACATCCAGGGCAGCCGCTGGCTGCGGCCCTGGGAGCGGCACCCCGAGGGATTGGGCGGGGAATGGAATGACGCCGCCCGGGAGACCCTGCGGGCCCTCAATGAGGCAAGGGACCGGGCTTTGGCGCCCCTGGAGGGGCTGTGGCGTGGATTCCGGCAGAGCGGGGATCTGGCCGGCCAGGTGGAGGCCCTTTATAGCTTCCTGACCCAGCTGTCTCTGGCGGACCGCTTAGGCCGGATGGCGGAGGAGCTGGACAGCGCCGGGGACAACCGGGGGGCCCAAATTCTGAACCAGCTCTGGGAGATCCTGCTGAACGCCCTGGAGCAGCTCTACGACGTGTTGGGTCCGACCCATTGGGAGCCGGAGAGCTTTGTCCGGCTGCTCACGCTGCTTCTCAGCCAGTACGATGTGGGCACCATTCCGCCGGTTCTGGACGCCGTGACGGTGGGTCCAGTCAGCGCCCTTCGGTGCCAGCAGTGTCGGCACCTGTTCGTCCTGGCCGCCGAGGAGGGGAACCTTCCTCGGTACAGCGGCTCCCGGGGGGTCCTGACGGACCGGGAGCGGGTGACGCTCCGGTCCCTGGGAGTGCCCCTCACCGGCGGGGCGCTGGAGGGTCTCCAGGCGGAATTTGCCGAAATATACGGCGTCTTTGCCGGCGCTTCCCAGACGGTGACGGTGTCCTGCGCGGCCCAGCCCTCCTTTCTCTACAGCCGCTTGGCCCGGATGGCCGGGGGCCCGGAGCCGGTGGGCACGCTTTTGGGCGCGGCCCGGACGGACCGGTTGGAGGCCGGGGCGTTTCTTGCGCGGCTGGGCGGCGAGGAAGCCGCCGATGCTCTGGGCCTGACCGACGTTTTTCGGCAGGTGCGGGACCAGGCCGGTCAGTCCCTGGGCACGCTGTCCCCGGAAACCGTGGCGGCCCTCTATGGCGGATCCCTGCGGCTGTCCGCCTCGCAGATCGACCGGCAGGCGGACTGCCGCCTGGCCTATTTTCTCCAGTATGGCATCCGGGCCCAGGAGCGGAAGCCCGCCGCCATCGATCCGGCGGAATTCGGTACTTACATCCATGCGGTGCTGGAAAAGACCTGCCGCCAGGTCATGGCCCAGGGGGGCTTCCACAATACCAGCCTGGAGGAGACGTTGTCCATCGCCCGGTTCCACTCCGCGGCCTATGCCCAGGAGCGCTTCGGGCAGCTGGACGCCCGGGCTTCCTACCTGTTTCAGCGGAACGCCCGGGAGCTGGAGATGGTGGTGGAGGAGGTCTGGCGGGAGCTGCGGGACGCCCAGTTTGCCCCCGCCTATTTCGAGCTGCCCTTCGGCGACCGGGGCCGCCCGCCGGTCAACGCCTCCGGGGAGAAGATGGACGCCATCCTCCGGGGCGTTGTGGACCGGGTGGATGTGTGGCGTCAAGGAGAGAACACCTATTTCCGGGTTGTGGACTACAAGACCGGAAAAAAGGATATGGATTACTGCGACCTCTATCACGGCCTGGGCCTTCAAATGCTTCTCTACCTCTTCGCCCTGGCGGACACAGGCGGCGACCTGCTGGGCGGGCTTCCCATCCCGGCGGGCGTGGAGTATTTTCCCGCCCGGGCCCCGGTGCTCCCGGCGGACAGCCGACTGGGGGAGGAGGCCGCGGAAAAGGAGCGGCAGAAGCAGTGGCGCCGGCGGGGCCTGCTGCTGGGGGAGGAGCCGGTGATCCGGGCCATGGAGCCTGGCGATTCCCCGGTCCGGCTGTGCTGCAAGCGAGGCAAGGACGGCGCCCTCAGCGGCGACCTGGCGGATCGGGAGCAGCTGGCCCTGCTGAAGCGCTATGTGTTTCGGCTGGTGGGCCGGATGGCGGACGAGATTGCCGCCGGAAGGGTCGCCCCCAACCCCTATGCCCGGGGCTCCGCCCACGACGCCTGCGCCTACTGCCCCTACGGCGCTGTCTGCCGGGGGACGGGGCAGCGGCGGAACGGGCGCAAAATGGAGGCCCAGGAATTTTGGGCCGCGCTGGAAAAGGAGGATCGCCATGGCTGAGACCCTGACCCCCGAACAGGCCCTAGCGGTTTCCGACCGGGGCGGGCGGCTGCTGGTTTCCGCCGCCGCGGGCTCCGGGAAGACCAAGGTGCTGGTGGACCGGCTCCTGAGCTACCTGACGGACCCCAACCGCCCGGCGGATATCGACGAATTTCTCATCATTACCTATACCAACGCCGCCGCCGCCGAGCTGCGGGGGAAGATCGCCGCTCGGCTCACAGCCTATGTGGGGGAGCATCCGGAAAACCGGCATATGCAGCGGCAGCTGCAGCGGCTGTACCTGACCAAGATCTCCACGGTCCACGGCTTCTGCGGCGAAATTTTGCGGGAGTACGCCTACCGGCTGGAAATTCCCGGGGATTTCCGGATCGCGGATGAAAGCGAGTGCCAGGAGCTGCGGGAAACGGTCCTGAACCGGCTCTTGGAGGCGGCCTACGAGGG
>CANRQC010000158.1 GCA_947632695.1 uncultured Oscillospiraceae bacterium
ACGCCGAGGCGGAGAAGTTCCGCAAGATCACCATGAAGGTGCTGACCATGCAGCTCAACTCCATCACCATCATGGACTTGATCGCCTACGGCGGCGCGGCGCTGGGGGTCATCCTGGCGGCCACACAGATGCGTGCGGGGAAAATCGATATGTCCGGGGCGCTGCTCATCATCCTTCTGGCAGCGGACTTCTTCCTCCCCATGCGGCAGTTGGGCTCTTACTTCCATGTTGCCATGAACGGCATGGCGGCCAGCGGCAAGATCTTCAATCTTCTCGATTTGCCCGAACCGGAGGAAAAGACCGCCCCCGTTCCTGCGGACTGCTCCATCGTCTGCAAAGGTCTGCGCTTCTCCTATGACACGGAGCGGGAAGTCCTGCACGGCGTTGATCTGACCTTCCCCAAGGGCGGCTTCACCGCCATTGTGGGCGAGAGCGGCTGCGGGAAATCCACCGTGGCGGGCATCCTCATGGGCCGCAATCAAGGCTATACCGGCTCCGTCACCGTGGGCGGCGTGGAGCTGTCTAAAATCAACGAGGCGGATTTGCTGCGAAGCTTCACCTACATCAGCCACCAGAGCTATCTGTTCAAGGGCACTGTCCGGGACAACCTGCTCATGGGGAAGCTAGACGCCTCCGATGGGGAGCTGTGGGCCGTTCTGGAGCGGACAAAGCTGGCGGATTTCCTGCGAGGTGAAAAGGGTCTGGACACCGCTCTCCAGGAGCGGGGCTCCAACCTCTCCGGCGGCCAGTGTCAGCGGCTGGCCCTGGCGCGGGCCCTCCTGCACGACAGCCCGGTCTATATCTTCGACGAAGCCACCAGCAACATCGATGTGGAGAGTGAGAACGACATCATGGTGGAGATTCACCGGCTGGCGGAAACAAAGACGGTGATCCTCATTTCCCACCGCCTTGCCAATGTGGCTGCGGCTGACAACATTTACGTCATGGAAAACGGCTGTATCGCCGAGAGCGGGACGCATGAGGCGCTTCTGGCGCGGGGCGGCATCTATGCCGGCCTCTGGAACGCCCAGCAGGCCCTGGAAAACTATGCGAAGGAGGCGAGTGTATGAAACGCAGAAGTGGATTTGTTATTATGGCCCGGCTCATCGGACTGGTGAAACCCCTGACCGGATTTATGGTGCTGGCTATTACCATGGGACTCATTGGAAACCTGTGCGCGTCCTTCATCACCATTCTGGGCGGATATGCGGTACTGAACGTTCTGGGCTTTGAGACGTCTCTGGCCCTGGGCTGGATATTTGCCGCCGTCCTGATTTTTGCGCTGGTACGGGGCGTGCTGCGCTATGCGGAGCAGTCCTGCAACCACTTCATCGCCTTCAAGCTGCTGGCCATTATCCGGGACAAGGTATTTCAGGCCCTGCGGAAGCTCTGCCCGGCCAAGCTGGAGGGCCGGGACCGGGGAGACCTGATCTCCGTGATCACCTCGGACATCGAGCTTTTGGAGGTATTCTACGCCCACACCATCTCGCCTATCGCCATCGCGGCGCTCTTTACCGTTGTGATGTGCCTGTTCATCGGCTCTTTCCACTGGGCGCTGGGGCTGCTGGCGCTGTGCGCCTATGCCGTGGTGGGCATCGTCATCCCCATAATTACCTCCCGTCTCAGCGGGGACGCCGGGATGCGGTTCCGCACCCAGTCCGGGGAGCTGGCGGGGTTCGTGCTGGACAGTCTCCGGGGGCTGGACGAGACGCTGCAATACGGCCAGGGCGAAAATCGTCTAACAGAGATGAACGCACGCACTGATGCCCTCTCTAAAGACGAAGCCAGCATGAAAAAGACCGCCGGGCGAAACGCGGCGGTGACGAATACGGTGATTTTGATTTTTGACCTCGTCATGCTCTTTGTGAGCGCCTCGCTGTATCAGGCTGGTGCGGTGGACTTAAACGGGGTGCTGATTCCGACCATCGCCCTGTTTTCCTCCTTCGGCCCGGCGGTAGCCCTGGCGGCTCTTGGCAGCACCTTACAGAGCACCTTTGCCGCCGGGAACCGGGTGCTGGACATTCTGGACGATTCCCCGGCGGTGGAGGAGGTCACGGGCAAGACGGATGTGACCTTCACTGGCGCGTCCGTGGAAAACGTGTCTTTCTCCTACGGCGGCGAGGAAGTGCTGCGGGATGTGTCCCTGACTGTTCCGGAGGGAGAGATCGTGGGTATCACGGGCCGAAGCGGCAGCGGAAAGTCCACGCTCCTAAAGCTCCTGATGCGTTTCTGGGACGTGCAGAAAGGGAGCGTCAAGGTCTCCGGCGTGCCGGTCAGGGATATCAACACAAGGAATCTCCGGGACATGGAGAGCTTCGTTACCCAGGAGACGCACCTGTTCCACGACAGCATCAAGAACAATCTGCGTCTGGCCAAGCTGGACGCCACAGACGAGGAGATCGTGGCCGCCTGTAAAAAGGCGTCGGTCCATGATTTCATCATGACTCTGCCCCAGGGCTACGACACCCCCGTGGGAGAATTGGGCGATACGCTCTCCGGCGGGGAGCGCCAGCGGCTGGGCCTGGCCAGAGCGTTCCTCCATGACGCGCCGCTGATGCTCCTGGACGAGCCCACCAGCAATCTGGACAGCCTCAACGAGGCGGTGATCTTGAAATCCCTCCGGGAGGAGCGGGAGAAGAAAACCGTGGTGCTGGTGTCCCATCGGGCCTCTACCATGCGCATCGCCGACCGGGTGATCTCCGCAGAGAGCGGGAGGGTCAGCTGATGGAGCTTCTGGGCATTCCAGAGGAAGACCGCCCCGCCATCATTGCGCAGATGGGCCGGTAAAAACCAACACAGCACTGCGTAAGCGGTCGCTTCCGTCCAATCATAATATGTTTTAAGGAGCCGCGGAAAGCGGCTCCTTTTTTAATCTTCTCACAGATATGATGCGCTATATAAGCATGACCGGATCTTTGATCCAGTCAGAACATTGTACAGGTTGCCGCGATTTTATTGTTGAAATTGAACCGCTTTGCATGTAAAATAATACTATCCGGCGGGAGGTGATACCGTGCTTCGTGTTCTTCTTTGTGATGATGATGAATTGTTCCTGGACCGCGTGAAAAGCCGTGTGGAGGCGTATCTGAACAGTCAGGAAGAAAAGTTCGAGATCCTGGCCCACACCGATACCTCCCTGATCACCGACCGGGAGCTGGAGCTGTGCGATCTGGCGCTGCTGGATGTGGACCTGGCTACCCCGGAGGATGACGGCATTGCCTTGGCCCGGCGGCTCCGCGCCTTCCGCCAGGACGCGGTGCTGATCTTCGTCACCAACTATGTAGAGTTCGCCCCGGCGGGGTATGAAGTCGGCGCTTTCCGCTATATCCTAAAGCAGCGGTTGGACGAATATCTCACCCCTTATCTGGCTCTGGCGCTGAAAAAAATAGCGGAGTCCGGCGAACTGTATTTTGCACAGACGGAGAAGGGAGAAATCCAGCTTCCGCTGAAGAACATCGAACGGTTTGAGGTCTTCCAGCACAATGTGGATATCTACCTACGCCCAGATTCGCCGGCCACGGAGGCGCAAAAATACCGCGTCCGGGGGCCGCTATCAAAAATAGAGGCGGAGCTGGCGGAGCGGGGCTTCCTGCGAATTCATGACAGCTTTTTGGTAAATGTTCGTTTCATCACCAATCTGACCCGGCAGGGCGCTGAGTTGGATAACGGTACGGTGCTTCGAGTCAGTAAGAAAATGTATACCGAGATCAAGCAGAAATACCTGCTCTTGCGGCGAAGGAAGTGGAATTGATGGAATATATATTGACCGTTTTGTGGGTAGCGATTGAAAACCTGTTCTGCTTTATGCTTCTTTCCGCGTTTTTCCCTGTGAAAAGAAGCTGGGCAGTCATGGGTCTGGCATATCTGTTTTATTGTGTTTTGCAAACC
>CANRQC010000159.1 GCA_947632695.1 uncultured Oscillospiraceae bacterium
ACCGGCCTACGCCATGACCGTCCACAAGAGCCAGGGCAGCGAGTACCGGGCGGTGGTCATGGCCGTGTGGGGCGGCTCCGGGTACTTATATAACCGCAGCGTCCTCTACACCGCCATCACCCGGGCCCGGGAGCTGCTGATTTTAGTGGGCAGGCCGGAGACGGTGGAGACCATGACCAACGCGGTGCGGGTGGGCAGGCGCTACACGGGCCTCAAGCTTCGGCTTCAGGAGAAGGACCATGTTATTTGATTGGTTGAAGGCCCTCCTGTTCCCGCCTAAGTGTGTGCTGTGCGGGAAGCTCCTGGAGCGGGAGGAGACGGACCTGTGTCATGAATGCCGGATGGACAGGCCCTTGTATCCCAAACCCTCCGGCGGAAAGGAATTTATTGACCGATGGACCGCGGTGTGGTATTATGACACTGTGGTGCGGCGCAGTTTGCTGCGGTACAAGTTTCACGGCGCCCGGCACTATGCTTCCTGCTACGGCAGAATGCTGGCCATGAAGCTGACGGAGGAGGATCTGACGGATTTCGACCTGCTTACCTGGATCCCAGTCAGCGCCAAGCGCCTGCGGAAGCGGGGCTACGATCAGGCCCAGCTTTTGGCCCAGGCGGTGGGCAAGGAATTGGGCAGGGAACCCACGCCCACGCTTCGGAAGAAGTGGGACAACCCACCCCAGTCCGGCATATCCGGACCGGCCCAGCGCCGGGCCAACGTGCTGGGGATCTACCAGGTCTTGGACCCGGAACGGGTGCGGGGAAAGAACATTCTGCTGCTGGATGATATTCTCACCACCAGCGCCACCGCCAGCGAGTGCGCGCGGATGCTGCTGACGGCGGGAGCGGAGCGCGTGACCCTGGGCGCGGTAGCCGCCGGGGGGAGAAAAAAAGGATAACAGGTGATTTATATGCCATTTCAAATGCCATTCCAACTGTTTACAAACGACCTGGGCGTGGACCTGGGCACCTCCAATGTGCTGATCTATGTCCATAACCGGGGCATCGTGGTGCGGGAACCGTCGGTAGTGGCGGTGGACAAGAATACGGGCCGGATTCTCCAGGTGGGCGCCGCCGCCCGGAATATGCTGGGCCGGACCCCTGGAAACGTGGTGGCTATGCACCCCCTCCAGGACGGGGTCATCTCCGACCACGAGATGACCGTGCGGATGCTCCAGCGGCTGTTCCGCACCGCCACCCGCACCAGCCTGTTTACCCCCAAGCCCCGGGTGGTGATCTGCGTGCCCAGCGGGGTGACGGAGGTCCAGGAGCGGACGGTGATCAACGCCGCCATCGAGGCCGGCGCCCGCCGGGTGTATCTGATCGAGGAGCCCCTGGCGGCGGCGCTGGGCGCCAATCTGGATATCAGCGGCCCCAGCGGGTACATGGTGGTGGATATCGGCGGCGGCACCACCGATATCGCGGTGCTGTCCATGAACGGGGTGGCGGCCTCCTCCTCTATCAAGGTGGCGGGGGACGCCTTTGACGACGCGGTGGCCCGGTTCGTCCGGCGGCAGTTCGGCGTGGTCATTGGCCAGGCCACGGCGGAGAACATCAAAATTCAGATCGGCTGTGTCTATCCCCGCCCCCAGGATATCTCCATGAACGTCCGGGGCCGGGACACCAAAACCGGCAGGCCCCGGGACATTACCATTTTGTCCTCCCAAATTTATAACGCCCTGCGCCGCCTGGGCCGGCAGATCGCCGACGAGGTCCTCTCCGTGCTGGAGCAGAGTTCCCCGGAGCTGGTGGGGGACATCTCCCAGAACGGCATCACCCTCACCGGCGGCGGCAGCCAGATCTGGGGCATGGACGCCCTGCTGATGGAACACACCGGCATCCAGACCACCCTGGCCGACGACCCGGACTCCTGCGTGGCCTACGGCTGCGGCAAAAGCCTGGAGTGGATCAACCACATGCAGGAGGGCCCCATCAACATTGCCCGCCGTCGTATTATGCGGGAGCGCTGAAAAACGGAAAAAGAACCCCCAGGGGGGCTTCTCAACGGAACAAAGGTAGCTTATAATAAAGCCATCGGTTACCTCTTAACGATCCCAAGCCCTCCGCGCCGCGCTTTTTGGGGAAAAGCGCGGCGTGGTATTTTTCGCGATGTACCGTCTTGCTATTTCCCCCATTTCCGCGTATAATGAACGGCAGCGAGGAGGAGAGAGAAAAATGATTCTGTATTTGACCAGCAGCCCCTGCGTGCCGGGGGCGGACCGGGCGATCCTGAACCCGGCCAACGGTTTTTTGGACCGGCTCCGGGCGGACCTGCCGGAGCGGCCCAAGTGTTTGGTGGTCTGCGCGGACCCGAACAGCTTTGCCTTTACAGACCAGTTCGCCTGGGACATGGCCGGGGCCTTTGGGGAGGCCGGAATGCCCTGGGGGGAATTTCGGGTGCTGGATGGCCGCAACCCGATGGAGGCCCGGGATCTGGTGGCGTGGAGCCAGCTGATTATTCTGGCCGGGGGCCATGTGCCCACCCAGAACCGGTTTTTCCGGGAGATCGGCCTGGCAGGGTTCCTCCGGGACTATCCCGGAACGGTCATCGGCGTCAGCGCCGGCAGCATGAACAGCGCCGCCATGGTCTATTCCCACCCGGAGCTCCGGGGGGAGGCGGTGGACCCGGGCTATCAGCGGTTCCTGCCGGGCCTGGGCCTGACCTACATCAACATCGTCCCCCATTTCCAGCAGATCCGGGACCTGCGCCTGGACGGCCAGCTGGTGGTGTGGGATATCGCCCTGGGGGACAGCCGGGGGCACTGCTTCTACGCCCTGCCCGACGGGACTTATTTTTACGCCCGGGATGGAAAGACGCTCCTGTGCGGCGAGGCCTACCGAATGGAGGAAAATCACTTCTACCAGGTCTGCCGGGAGGGAGAGACTCTTGCGCTGTGAAAGGAATAAAAAGATGAAGCGGGACTTAAAGATCGTGCAGATCGGCTTCGGCCAGCGGGGGATCCCCATGCTGGAGCTGATGCTGAAGACCATGGAGGATATCCGGGTGGTGGGTGTGTGCGACGCCTACCCGGACCGCACCGCCGCCGCGGCGGACTTCATTGAAAAGGCCCGGGGCTGCCGCCCCGCCCAGACGGAAGACTACCGGGACCTTCTGGCCCTGGACGCCGACGCGGTGCTGATCACCAGTGCCTGGGAGGGGCATATCGACATGGCCTGCCAGGCCATGGAGGCGGGCCTTGACGTGGGCTGCGAGGTGGGCGGCGCCTACCATCTGGAAGACTGCTGGCGCCTGGTGGAGACGGCAGAGCGGACCGGGCGGCGCTGTATGCTCCTGGAAAACTGCTGCTACGGCCGCCGGGAGCTGATGGTGAAGAACATGGTGGAGCAGGGCCTTTTCGGCCAGATCGTCCACTGCGACGGCGGCTACTGCCACGATCTGCGGGAGGAGGTCAGCTGCGGGGAGGAAAACCGCCACTACCGCCTGCGCAACTACCTGTCCCGGAACTGTGAAAACTACCCCACCCACGAGATCGGCCCCATCAGCAAGGTGTTGAAGATCAACAGCGGCAACCGATTTACCAGCCTGGTTTCCGTGGCCTCCAAGGCCGCCGGGCTCCACGAGTATGTCCTGGCCCACCGGGGGCCGGAGGACAAGCTGGCCAAGGCCCAATTCGCCCAGGGGGACGTGGTGACCACCATTCTCAAAACCGCCCTGGGCCAGACCGTGCGGATTACCCTGGACACCACCTTGCCCCGGGCCTACAGCCGGCAGTTTACAGTCCGGGGTACCAAGGCCGCCTATTTTGAGGACATGGACGCCATTTTCCAGGACGGGGTCCACAACCGCTATGAATTTGACGCCAAAGCGCTCTGGGGCAACGCCAAGGAGTACGCCCAGGACTATGACCATCCC
>CANRQC010000160.1 GCA_947632695.1 uncultured Oscillospiraceae bacterium
ATCAGCTTGCCGATGATGACGTTCTCCTTCAGGCCCACCAGGTGGTCCACCTTGCCCTTGATGGCGGCGTCGGTGAGGACCTTGGTGGTCTCCTGGAAGGAGGCGGCGGAGAGGAAGGAATCGGTGGCCAGGGACGCCTTGGTGATGCCCAGCAGCACCACGGAGGCCTCCGGCAGCCGCAGCTCCGTCTCGCCGGCGTCGATCCGGTCCTGGATGGCCTTCTTGGCGTCCTCAAACTCAAAGGCATCGATGACGCTGCCCACCAGCAGGCCGCTGTCGCCGGGCTCCTCCACCCGGACCTTGCGCATCATCTGACGGATGATGACCTCGATGTGCTTGTCGTTGATCTCCACGCCCTGCTGGCGGTACACCGCCTGCACGGACTGGACCAGATAGTTCTGCACCGCCTCCACGCCGGAAATGCGCAGCACATCCTGGGGATAGAGGGCGCCGTCAGTGATGGGCTCGCCCTTCTGGACCACATGGCCCTGGGTGACCTTCAGGCCCACGGAATAGGGCACCTGGTAGACCTTCACCTCGCCGTCGTCGGCGGTAACGGTGATGTTCCGCAGGGCGCTGCGGTGGGTCTCGTCGATGGACACGGTACCGGTGATCTCGGAGATCTGGGCCATCTTCTTGGGACGGCGGGACTCGAACAGCTCCTCCACTCGAGGAAGACCCTGGGTGATGTCGTCGCCGGCCACGCCGCCGGAGTGGAAGGTCCGCATGGTCAGCTGGGTGCCGGGTTCGCCGATGGACTGGGCCGCGATGATGCCGACAGCCTCGCCCAGGTCCACTTCCTTGGAGGTGGCCAGGTTCATGCCGTAGCACTTGGCGCAGACGCCGCTGCGGGCCTTGCAGCCCAGCACCGTGCGGATATAGATCTGATGGATGCCATGGGCCTCGAATTTGGCGGCGTCCTCGGGCATCATCAGCTTGTCCTTGGGATGGAGCAGCTCCCCGGTCTGGGGATCCACCACGTCATCCACGGGATAACGGCCCCGGATCCGGTTGCCGAAGGTATCGATCACGTCTCCGTTCTGGACCACCTCGCTGACCCAGATGCCCTGGGTGGTGTGGCAGTCCGGCTCCCGAATGATGACCTCCTGGGACACGTCCACCATTCGGCGGGTCAGGTAGCCGGAGTCGGCGGTCCGCAGAGCGGTATCGGTCAGGCCCTTCCGGGCGCCCCGGGAGGAGATGAAGTATTCCAGAACCGACAGGCCCTCCCGGAAGTTGGCCTTGACGGGGATCTCGATGGTCCGGCCGGCGGTGTCCGCCATCAGGCCCCGCATACCGGCCAGCTGACGGATCTGGGCCATGGAGCCACGGGCGCCGGAGTCGGCCATCATATAGATGGGGTTGAACTCGTCCAGGTTGCCCTGGAGGGCGTTCGTCACGTCGGCGGTGGTCTTCTCCCACTGCTGCACCACCAGGCGGTAGCGCTCGTCGTTGGTGATAAAGCCGTGGCGGTAGTAGTTTTCGATCTCCACCACCTTGTTCTCGGCCTCTTTGACCAGGGTGTACTTCTTCTCCGGCACCACCATGTCCGCGATGGACACGGAGATGGCGCCCTTGGTAGAGTATTTGTAGCCCAGGGCCTTGATCCGGTCCAGCATCTCCGTGGCGATGGTAAAGCCATGGCGGCGGATGCACCGGTCAATGATGCTGCCCAGCTGCTTCTTGCCCACCAGGAAGCTGACCTCCAGATCAAACTCCTTGCCGGGAACGCTGCGGTCCACAAAGCCCAGATCCTGGGGGATGGGCTCGTTGTAGATCAGGCGGCCCACGGTGGCGTCGATGATCTTATATTCCATCCGGCCGTCGATCTCTTTCCCGTAGCGCACCCGGATGGGGGCGTGGAGGCCCACATTGCCGGAGGCGTAGGCGGTGATGGCCTCGTCCACGCTGGAGTAGTTGTGGACAGGCCGGAACTTGGCGGGGGCGGTGCCCTCGGCCTTGGCCTTCTTGTTGGCGGCCACAAACTCGTCGGCGTCCACCACCTCGTTCACGGGCAGGCCCGTGTCCCCGGCGTCGGTGACGAAGACCGTCTCCGCACCCTTCTCCGCCTTGCCCAGGCGGACGTAGGTCAGGTAGTAAGCGCCCAAGATCATGTCCTGGGTAGGCACGGTAACGGGCTTGCCGTCCTGGGGACGGAGCAGATTGTTGGCGGAGAGCATCAGCATTCTGGCCTCGGCCTGGGCCTCGGCGGACAGGGGCACATGGATAGCCATCTGGTCGCCGTCAAAGTCGGCGTTGAAGGCGGTGCAGCACAGGGGATGGAGCTTCAGGGCCCGGCCCTCTACCAAAATGGGCTCAAAGGCCTGGATACCCAGCCGGTGCAGGGTGGGCGCCCGGTTCAGCATCACGGGGCGGTCCTTGATGATCTCGTCCAGGGCGTCCCAGACCTCGGTCTTGCCCTTGTCGATCATTTTCTTGGCGGACTTGATGTTGTTGGCCAGTCCGTCGGACACCAGCTTCTTCATGACGAAGGGGCGGAACAGCTCCAGGGCCATCTCCTTGGGCACGCCGCACTGGTAGAGCTTCAGCTCCGGGCCTACCACGATGACGCTTCGGCCGGAGTAGTCCACCCGCTTGCCCAGCAGGTTCTGGCGGAACCGGCCCTGCTTGCCCTTGAGCATATCGGACAGGCTCTTGAGGGCCCGGTTGTTGGCGCCGGTGACGGCCCGGCCCCGACGGCCGTTGTCGATCAGAGCGTCCACCGCCTCCTGGAGCATCCGCTTCTCGTTGCGGATGATGATGTCCGGGGCGTGGAGCTGCATCAGCCGCTTCAGCCGGTTGTTCCGGTTGATGACCCGGCGGTACAGGTCGTTTAAGTCGGAGGTGGCGAACCGACCGCCGTCCAGCTGGATCATGGGCCGGATATCCGGCGGGATCACGGGCAGCACGTCCATGATCATCCAGCTGGGCTTGTTGCCGGACTCCCGGAAGGCCTCCACGCTCTCCAAGCGCTTGACCAGCCGCAGCTTTTTCTGGGAGGAGGCGGTTTTCAGCTCGGCGCGGAGCTGCTCGGAGAGCTGATCCAGGTCGATCTGCTCCAGCAGCTTCTTGACGGCCTCGGCGCCCATGCCGGCCTGGAAATCGTCCTCGTACTTTTCCCGCATATCCCGGTACTCCTTGTCGGAAAGCACCTGGTTCAGCATCAGAGGGGTATCCCCGGGATCGGTGACGATATAGGCGGCAAAATAGAGGACCTTCTCCAGCACCTTCGGGGAAATGTCCAGGATCAGACCCATCCGGGAGGGGATCCCCTTGAAATACCAGATGTGGCTGCAGGGGGCGGCCAGCTCGATGTGGCCCATCCGCTCCCGGCGGACCTTGGCCCGGGTGACCTCCACGCCGCAGCGGTCGCAGATCTTGCCCTTGAATTTGACCTTCTTATATTTTCCGCAGTGGCACTCCCAGTCCTTGGTGGGTCCGAAGATCCGCTCGCAGTAAAGGCCGTCCCGCTCGGGCTTGAGGGTGCGGTAATTGATGGTCTCCGGCTTCTTGACCTCGCCGTAGGACCATGACCGGATCATCTCCGGGGAAGCAATGCCGATCTTAATGGCATCAAAGGTGGCTTCTGCCATTCATCACGCCTCCTTAGTCTTCGTTGTTGTCCGTATACGCTTCGGAATCATCCAGGTTGTCCAGATCGTCTCCGAACACGTCCATAATATCCTCCGGGCCGTCCTCGTCGATGTTGAAGCCGGAATCCAGCACCTCGTCGGTGTCCACCACCAGCTCGCTGCGGCTGTCGGCAAAGGCGATGTCGTCGTCGTCCTCGTCGTCCTTCAGCTCGATCTCGTTGCCGTTCTCGTCCAGCACCCGCACGTCCAGGCACAGAGCCTGCAG
>CANRQC010000161.1 GCA_947632695.1 uncultured Oscillospiraceae bacterium
CATCAGGGCCACGGCGGGGCTCCGGTAGGTGCCCATGGCGATGAGCAGCAGCCCCAACACCGCGATAAAGCCCACCAGCTTCCAGAGGACGGGAGAGGCGGCGTAGCTGTTGTCCAGCAGGGGCAGCAGGATCATCAGCGCCACAGAAACTAAAGTGCCAAAGAGGATGAAGGGCCGCCGCCGGCCCAGGGCGCTGCGGCACTTGTCCGACAGGCCACCGAAGAGGGGCAGCAGGAACAGGGCCAGGATGTTGTCCAGGGACATGATGAAGCCGGAGTACGTCTTACTGATTTCGAAGGTGTTGGAGAGCATCAGTGGGATCAGATTGTCGTACATCTGCCAGAAGGCGGAGATGGCTAGGAAGGCAAAGCCCACCAAAACGGTACGTTTTGTGTCAAGTTTCATAAATTTCTCCTCCATTTTCCTGTTCCTTTTTGTTAGATATCTCTATTATACAGGTTTTTTACCAAATGTCCAGAAAAAAATGCGGCTTCCGAGCGTGGAAGCCGCGTTTTTTGGGTTTAGTCCAGAATCGCCTTGTGGAAGACCTTCTTGCCCTTGCGCAGGACCGCGCCGGCCCGGAGCTGGTCCTCAGTGACGGCAGCGTCCGCTCCAGGGACCTTGTCCCCGTTCAGGAACACGCCCCCCTGCTGCACCAGGCGGCGGGCCTCGCCGTTGGAGGCGGCCAGGCCGCAGGAGACCATCAAGGTCAGAATGCCGATTTTCCCGTCCTTCAGCGCCTCCGGCTGGATTTTGGTGGTGGGCATCTCCCCGGAGGTCCCGGAACCGGCAAACAGGGCCCGAGCGGCGGCCTGGGCCTTCTCCGCCTCCTCCGGACCATGGACCAGCTTGGTCAGCTCAAAGGCCAGGATCTCCTTGGCCTCGTTGAGCTTGGCGTCCTTCCAGGCGTCCATCTCCGCGATCTGCTCCATGGGCAGGAAGGTCAGCATCCGGACGCACTTCATCACGTCCGCGTCTCCCACGTTCCGCCAGTACTGGTAGAAGTCAAAGGGGCTGGTCTTGTTGGGGTCCAGCCAGACGGCGTTGCCGGCGGTTTTGCCCATCTTATTGCCCTGGGAGTCCGTGAGCAGGGTGATGGTCATGGCGTGGGCGTCCTTGCCCAGCTTCCGGCGAATCAGCTCCGTGCCGCCCAGCATATTGCTCCACTGGTCGTTGCCGCCGAACTGCATATTGCAGCCGTAGTGCTGGAACAGGTAGTAAAAGTCGTAGGACTGCATGATCATGTAGTTGAACTCCAGGAAGGACAGCCCCCGCTCCATCCGCTGCTTATAGCACTCCGCCCGGAGCATATTGTTCACGGAGAAGCAGGCTCCCACCTCTCGCAATAGGTTAACATAATTCAGGTTCAGCAGCCAGTCGGCGTTGTTCACCATCTGGGCCTTGCCCTCGCCAAACTCGATGAACCGCTCCATCTGCCGCTTGAAGCAGGCGGCGTTGTGGTCGATGTCCTCCTTGGTCAGCATTTTCCGCATATCCGTCCGGCCGGAGGGGTCGCCGATCATGGTGGTGCCCCCGCCGATCAGGGCGATGGGCTTATTCCCCGCCATTTGCAGCCGCTTCATCAGAGTCAGGGCCATGAAATGTCCGGCGGTCAGGCTGTCCGCCGTGCAGTCAAAGCCGATGTAGAAGGTGGCCTTGCCCTGGTCGATCATGGTGCGGATCTCGTTTTCATCGGTGACCTGGGCAATCAGCCCCCGGGCCACCAGCTCGTCGTACAGCTTCATTCTTCTTCTCCTTTTGCCATTTTTTGTTTGAGCACATGGATCCCCGCCGGGGTATCCGGCGTCAGGGTCAGGGTGTCGCTCTCCCGATAAACGGAGCTAAACTGCCGGGTGAATCGGTCCAGCTTGCCGATGACGGGATAGCCGGTGGTTTTCGTCCGGTAGTGCATGGGGATCACAACCTTCGCCCCCGCCTGCCGGACGATCTGGGCAGCCTGGTCGGCGTCCACGGTGAAAAAGCCGCCCACCGGCAGGAGCAGGCAGTCCACGCCCGCCAGAATTTCCGCCTCCTCCGGGGTCAGAGTCCGGCCAATATCCCCCAGGTGGGCCACCCGGAGGCCGCCAAAGTCAAACACCCGGGCGGTACACATCCCCCGCTTGGCGCCGCCGGCGTCGTCGTGGGGCACGGGAAGCTCGGTCAGGGTGTAAGGGGGCCGGAGAGCTGTCCGGGTCAGCTTTACCCGGTCCGTGGCGTTGTGGTCCCCGTGGCCGTGGCTGCAATACACCGCCTCCGCCGCCAGATCCAGGTCCATAAGGCCCGGTATGGCGCCGTTCGTGTAGGGGTCCAGCACCGTCCGATAGCCCTCCGCCTCCAGCAGGAAGCAGGCGTGGCCCAAATAAGTGATGTTTACCATTTTTCTCCCTCCCAAATAAAAATCCCCCTGTCCGATTGGACAGAGGGCGTAATATACGCGGTACCACCTCTGATTTGGCAGGGCCTTCCGGCCATGCCCTCACGGCGCGAAGCGCGCCCCGGCGCTATCGGGCCGACCCGTCCCGCCCTACTTCTTTCAGGCGGGCCGCTCCGGGAGGTAATTTCATCGCCTGCCCCGCTGCCTCGCACCATCCGGCAGCTCTCTGGAGGGGTTGGGGGCGACTAAGCATCCCTTCATCGCGTTGGTAGTATCCTAGCAGAAAAATCCCGTTTTGTCAAGGGTGATCCAGCATTTCCGCCGCGCTTTGCAACGTGATGGGGGTGATGCTGGCCCCGCCGATGATCCGGGCCAGCTCCCGAATCCGGCCCTCCCGGTCCAGGGGGGTAACGGTGGTGTAGGTTCGGCCATCCCGCTCGGACTTGGAGATCAGCAGATGGGTGTCCCCCATGGCCGCCAGCTGGGGCAGGTGGGTGACGCAGAGCACCTGCTTGTCCCGGGCCAGATTGCGGAGCTTCTCCGCCACCTTCTGGGCCGCCCGGCCGGAGACGCCGGTGTCCACTTCATCGAAAATCAGGGTCGCCACCTGATCCTGCCGGGCCAGGACATTCTTCATGGCCAGCATGATCCGGGCCAACTCGCCGCCGGAGGCCACCCGGCTCAGGGGCTTCAGCGCCTCCCCGGCGTTGGCGGAGAGATAAAAGGTGGCGGCATCCATGCCGTTGGGCCCCAAGGGGGTCTGGGTAAACTGACAGGCAAACTGCACCCGGGGCATATCCAACTGCCGCAGCTCCTCCAAAATGGCCTGGGACAGCCGCTGGCCCGCTTCCTTCCGGTTTTTGGACAAATTGGAGGCTAATTCCATGGCCTCCTTTTCCGCCTGGGCCAGCTTGGTTTTCAGCCGCAGCAGCTCGTCGTCGGCAAACTGGATTCGGTCCAGCTGCTCCTGGGCGCTCTGGCAGTAGTCCAAAATCTCCTGGCAGGAGGAACCGTACTTTCTGCGAAGGCGGTGGATCACATCCAGGCGGCTCTCGATATTCTCCAGCTCTTCCGCGGAGTAGCTCAGATCGTCCCGGGCGGCGCGGGCCTCCTCGGCGGCGTCCTGCACCTGGTATTTGAGATCCGCCACCTGCCGGTGCAGGGTGGCAAAGGGCTCCCCGAACCGGGCCAAACGGCTCAGCTCCCGCTCCGCCTCCGAAAGCAGTCCGGCGGCGCCGTCGGTATCCTCCCCGCCGTAGAGGCACTCCACGGCGGCGTCCATCCCGCTGCTCAGCTTTTCCGCGTTTTGCAGGATCTTGCGCCGCTCCTCCAGGGCCTCGTCCTCCCCCGCGGTGAGGTTGGCCCGGGTGATCTCCTGGATCTGGTATTGCAGGGACTCCATCCGCCGGAGCTTCTCCCCCTCGTCCATGGTCAGGCTGTCGATCT
>CANRQC010000162.1 GCA_947632695.1 uncultured Oscillospiraceae bacterium
CCCGATACGAATCCAATGGTAAGAATCAGAAAAAGGCTGACCACCAGATACTTCCGCCAGTCTCCGATCAGCTCTCTTGAAATGCGCTTCGTAAGCGGATTTTTTGTTTTTTCTTTCATACCGCCACGCTCCTCACCATTCAATCTCATCGGCAGATATCCTGTGCGTGTTTCTTTCGTTCAGACGCACCCTGCCGTCGCGCAGCTTGATCACATGATCCGCCATATTTTTGATCGCCTCATTGTGCGTAACCATAATAACGGTGGTTTTGTATTTCCGATTGATCTGCTCGATCAGCTTCAAAATTTCCTTTGAGGTTGTATAATCCAGCGCTCCTGTGGGTTCGTCGCACAGCAGGATATCGGGATTCTTTACAATGGCTCTGCCGATGGACACGCGCTGCTGCTGACCGCCGGAAAGCTGATTCGGCAGCTTATGGCGATGCTCGTAAAGCCCCAGCGTATGAAGCAGCTCGTCTGTATTAAGCGACGCATCGGAAAGGTACGCTCCCACCTCGATGTTTTCCCTGACATTCAGATTTGAAATAAGATTATACTGCTGAAAGACATAGCCGAGATGACGGCGGCGGTACTGCGTCAGGCGTTTTTCTCCCAGTTCCTTCAATTTATCGCCGCCGATAGAGATATATCCGGAATCGGCGCTATCGATCCCGCCGATGATGTTCAACAGTGTGGATTTACCCGAGCCGGAAGGACCGAGAAGCACGCAGAATTCTCCCTTTGCCACAGAAAAGCTGAGTCCCCGAAGCACCTCCTGCTTGGTATCTCCGCTGCCAAAGGATTTTGTGAGGTCAACGATTTCCAAAAAATTTATTTCTTGCTCTGACATATGTAAAACCATTCCTTTCATATCTGTGAAACAGCGAAAAACCTTTTTTTCTCGTAAGGATCAGTATGTATTTCTGTGACGGTGTATAACCGGTCCGTCCAGTACGATTCTTGTCCGATTCATCTCACCAGACCTCTTTCCAGAACGCCAGCGTCTTTTCAAAGGCGTCCATGTCGCTTTCCCAGCACTGCTCCGAGTATTTCCGCTCTACCCGGAACATCACCGTGGACCGGGACTTCACCGGGATCAGCATATGACTGGCGAACTTATAGTTGACGCACTTGAAGGGATGGGCATAATTTTTCTCCTTCAGCCGCGCCCTGATTTTCTCTGCCGACAACTCGGAAGGCCACATGGCGTCATACTCCGGGTAGATGAGAAGCACCGGACCGCCGATGTTCTCCACCTGGATCTGCGCCTCCTCCGGGGCGTTCCGTACCGCGTCCTCATAGCAGGAGCGCAGGCAGACGCTTTTTTCCCGCAGGCTGTCCCGGAGAATAGCGGACTTGGAAACCTTCAGCCGGGCCCAGGGCAGCTCCTTCCCACGCCAGCTGAAGGCGGAGCATTCCAGCTGCTGAATGCCTTTTTTCTTCACAAATCCCTGAGAGCAGATGTTCGTCGGGCACACCGCCGTCACGCAGGAAATCAACTCCGGCATCAGGCTTCCGGCCAGCAGCGCCAGCTCCGCGCCCATGGAGATCCCCCACAGACCGACTTTCTCGAAACCTTGCCCGCGCAGCCACAGAGCGGCTTTTTCTACCGAATCTACCGGGACTTTTTCAAAGCCATCCGGCAGGCCGGGTTCATTCCAATATGCCAGCGCAAGGATGGTCATCCCGCGCTTTACATACTGCTCCGCAACCAGCTTCGTAAGGTTGTAGATCCCGTCGCTGCCGCCGAACAGGATGACGGCCTTTCCGGGGTATTCGTCCCGCTCCGGCTTGTACAGCGCGCCGATAAAACCGTCTCTCTCCAGAGAGAATTCCGCCTCCGGTGTCAAAGTCAATCGTTCCCGCGCCCGTTCCGCGTTTGTTTTCATAGTCTATTCCATCTTCCTTTACAATGAGAGGCTTTTTGCCGCAAGTTAGCAATATCTAACTCATGATCCTAACAAAAGCCGCTTGGCGAAGCGGCAGAAAAGTACGCGTTAGCAATAACTAACTGCTAACCACAATTTTACCACAATCCTTTTTCATATGTCAAGTGTTAATGACGGCTAAAAATACGAAAAAGCTAAAAAGCTTTTGTCGCCGCGGCAAGATCCATGCCTCCTTGCTTGTTATAAAACCGGATCCGATGCAGGCTACGCCGGATCCGGTTCTTTTTATTTACTGGGCCGGATGTAAAACCAATCAGCCGCGTAAGTGTAGGACATCATGTACATTTCAAAGTCGCCTTTTCCACGGCCCTGTTCAATCCGCCGGTTTTCCTGCTGTGGGTCGAAGACGTATGTGGTTCCGTCGATTTCCGCCTCTACCCAGGCGTGTTCTGCCGCCTTGGCAAGCGCTTTTCCACTGATACACCAGGCGTCATAGCCCAGCCCCCGGGCCAGTGCGCAGAATGCGCCGGCATAGCCGTAGCAGTTGTTGTGGTGATTGGAGAGCATCTTTTTCCCTTCCTCCACATCCCAGCCCACGGCCCCAAAATCGTAGTGGTTCCCGCCGGAGTAGGTCATGTCCCGGACGTAGAGATACGCCTTTTGCAGCAGGGCATCGCCCTCCGCTTCCGGCGTCTCCGCAATCCAGCCCGCCAGAAGCTCCGCCACCAGGGCGTCCAATTCCTCGTCGCCGCTGGTATACCGCCCGTCCGGCAGGAAGTGGAAAGAGCCATCGCGAAGGAAATTTTAACAGCGCATGGAGCGAAATTCGGCGTTGACAGCAAAAAAACCGCGCATTCTGGTTCGAGCTTTCAGTCTGTCGGGTCGCGGGCGCGTAACAGACGGCCTTTCACCGCCTTGGACGATAAAAACCCAGTTCAGTACAATACCGAACTGGGCTTTTAATCTATGGTGGTTTCGCGTTTACTTTTGCTTGACAACTTCCCTTCGCCGGTGGCTGTGCTTTTTCACATCACTTGCTCAGATCGCGGCCTTTGTATCACCTTTCTCGTTTGATCCTTTACTCGCTGCACCTGAGGGCTTCGATGGGGGGCTTCGCCGCGGCCTTATTGGCCGGATACAGGCCGAAGATCAATCCGATGAGGGAAGAAAAGACGATGGCGATGGCGGCCACCCCCGGGCTGATCACATAGTAGGAGATGCCGGAGGCCAGCGAGACGACGGCCAGGGTGATCCCGGACAGCGCCAGGCCCAACGCGCAGCCCAACAGGCTGAGTACCAACGCCTCCAGCAGGAACTGGAGCAGGATGGTCCGCCGGCTGGCGCCGATGGCCTTGCGGATGCCGATCTCCCGGGTGCGCTCCGTGACAGACACCAGCATGATGTTCATGATCCCAATACCGCCCACGATCAGTGAGATGGCCGCAATGCCGCCGATTAGGGTCTGGAGAACGCCTGTGACAGAGCGCATCGTCTCTTCGATGACGGTGTTGTCCGTGATGGAATACGCGTCCGCATCCTGGTCAAAGCGCTCCCGGAGCCAATGATCCAGCCGGTCCTGAGCCTTCTCGGGGTCCGCGTCCCGCGGGGCGCTGAAATAGAAGCTGCCAAGCGCGGAGGACACCGACGGGTCCAGCCGCTGGGCGGTAGAGTAGGGGATATAGGCGATAAAGTCCTGCATGCGGAACATACTGGCCATGCCGTCGTCCTCCGCCAGGATGCCGATGATCCGGAACGGGATGCCGTTGAACAGAATGTCCTGGCCAAGGCAGTCCAGGGTGCCCATCAGATCCAGGGCGGCCGCTCGGTTGATGACCGCCACCCGGCTGTGGTTGTCCTCGTTGCTCTGCCGAAGAAAGGTGCCGTACTCCACGCTCAGGTCATTGATGGC
>CANRQC010000163.1 GCA_947632695.1 uncultured Oscillospiraceae bacterium
TGGGCGCAGATGGCGTCCACAAACCGGTCGATCAGCCGGTCGTCCTTGGTGGTCAGGGAGTAAAAATCGCAGTACTGGCACTTGCTCCGGCAAAAGGGTACATGAATATAGATGCCCAGCGGCGTTTTATCTTTTCTTCCCAAAATGGGCATAGGCTCCTCCTTAGTCGTCGTCCAGCTTCAATACCGCCATAAAGGCCTCGGAGGGAACGGATACCGTCCCGAAGGTGCGCATCCGCTTCTTGCCCTCCTTCTGCTTTTCCAGCAGCTTCTTCTTCCGGGTGATATCGCCGCCGTAGCACTTGGCCAAAACGTCCTTGCGCAGGGCCTTGATGGTCTCCCGGGCGATGATCTTGCCCCCGATGGCCGCCTGGACGGGGATCTCAAACTGGGCCCTAGGAATGTTCTCCTTCAGCTTTTCGCAGATCTTCCGGGCCCGGGGGTAGGCGTTGTCGGCAAAAAGAATGAAGCTCAGCGCGTCCACAATGTCCCCGTTCAGAAGGATGTCCAGCTTCACCAGCCGGCTGGGCCGGTAGCCGATCAGCTCATAGTCCAAAGAGCCATAGCCCCGGGTGCGGGACTTGAGGGCGTCGAAAAAGTCGTAGATGATCTCGTTGAGGGGCATTTCATAGTGCAGCTCCACCCGGCGCTCGTCCAGATAGACCATGTTTTTAAACTCCCCCCGGCGGTTGGTGCACAGGTCCATGATCGCGCCTACATACTCCTGGGGGGCGATGAGACTGGCCTTCACAAAGGGCTCCTCCGCCAGCTGGATCTCCATGGGGTCGGGGTAGTTCAGGGGATTGTCCACCATGACTGTCTCGCCGTTGAGCTTGGTCACCCGATAGACCACGTTGGGGGCGGTGGTGATCAGGTCCAGATTGTACTCCCGCTCCAGCCGTTCCTGGATGATCTCCATGTGCAGCAGCCCCAAAAAGCCGCAGCGGAAGCCAAAGCCCAGGGCCAGGGAGCTCTCCGGCTCGTAGCACATGGCCGCGTCGTTGAGCTTCAGCTTTTCCAGCGCGTCCCGCAGATCCTGGTACTTGGCCCCGTCGGCGGGGTAGACGCCGGAGTAGACCATGGGCTGCACCGCCCGATACCCCGGCAAAGGCTCCGCCGCCGGACGTTCCGCCCCGGTGACGGTGTCGCCCACCCGGGTATCGGACACGGTTTTGATGGAGGCGGTGAGATAGCCCACCTCCCCGGCGCCCAAGCTGTCCCGAGGCGTCAGGCCAAGGGGATTCATGGTCCCCACCTCCACCGCCTTGTAGGCAGCGCCGGTGGACATCATGCGGATCTCCATGCCGGGGCGAACGGTGCCCTCCATGACCCGGACGTAGACGATGACCCCCCGGTAGGAATCATACTGGCTGTCGAAGATCAGCGCCCGCAGGGGGGCGTCCCGGTCCCCCTTGGGGGGCGGCACGTCCCTCACGATCCGCTCCAGCACGGCGCGGATGTTGATACCGTTTTTGGCGGAGATCTCCGGGGCGTCCTCCGCGGGGATGGCCAGAATATCCTCGATCTCCGCCTTGACCTCCTGGGGCCGGGCGGAGGGCAGGTCGATCTTGTTGATGACAGGCACGATCTCCAGGCCCGCGTCGGAGGCAAGGTATGTGTTGGCCAGAGTCTGGGCCTCCACCCCCTGGCTGGCGTCCACCACCAGCACCGCTCCCTCGCAGGCGGCCAAAGAACGGGAGACCTCATAGTGAAAGTCCACATGGCCCGGGGTGTCGATCAGGTTCAGGTCGTAGACTTCCCCATCGTCGGCCTGGTAGGTCAGCTGCACCGCCCGGGCCTTGATGGTGATGCCCCGTTCCCGCTCTAAGTCCATGGAGTCCAGGATCTGGTCCGCCATATCCCGGCTGTCCACGGCCCCGCAGGACTCCAGCAGCCGGTCGGCCAGGGTGGACTTCCCGTGGTCAATGTGGGCGATAATGGAAAAATTCCGAATTTTGGAAAGATCGGTCATAGACATCCCCCGCTGGTATGTTTTTATCTTCTGGGCATATTATACCGAATTTTGCCGGAAAAGTAAACCGTATGTTTTGCCTTTTCTCCGGGCAAACTGTGAAACAGGGCGACAAAAAACGCCCAAAGCCGCAAAAATGAGAAAATTCTCCGGAAAGCCCTTGCCGAATTGGGGAAAAAGGGATATAGTCATATCGAAATTCATCTGCGTATTCTCTTGAGAGGAAAAATGGTATGAGCACACAAAAAAAATCCGGCAAACCCATGGACGACAATTACATCGCCCTTCAGAATCTCATCGCCCAGGGCCGGCGGGACGGCATGATCCGTGCCTCGGAGCTGAACGCCCAGCTGGAAAAAATGGACTTGAGTCCTGAGAAGCTGGAGGAGATCTATGACCGGTTCGAGGCCATGAACATCCAGATCATCAGCGCCGACCTGGACTTAGAGCTTGGCTCCGACATGGACATCGGGATGGAGGACGCCCTCATCGACGATCTGGATATGGCCACCGGCGAGGAAGAGGAGCTGGTGGACCCGGTGGATCTGGCGGCGGAGTACAATCTGGACGACCCCGTGCGGATGTACCTGAAGGAGATCGGACAGATCCCCCTGCTCTCGGCGGAGGAAGAGGTGGATCTGGCCAAGCGGGTCACCGAGGGGGACCAGGAGGCAAAAAACAAGCTCACCGAGGCCAACCTCCGGCTGGTGGTCTCCATCGCCAAAAAATACTCCGGGCGAGGCCTGCACATTCTGGATCTGATCCAGGAGGGCAACACCGGCCTTATCCGGGCGGTAGACAAATTCGACTGGACAAAGGGAAACAAATTCTCTACATATGCCACCTGGTGGATCCGGCAGGCCATCACCCGGGCCATCGCCGACCAGGCCCGGACCATCCGGGTGCCGGTGCATATGGTAGAGGTCATCAACAAGGCCACCCGGTGCAACCGGAAGCTGGTGCAGGAGCTGGGCCGGGAGCCCACCATGGAGGAGATCGCCGACGAGCTGGGGCTGCCGGTGGAAAAAATCATCGAGGCCAACCGGACGGCGGCGGACACCTTGAGCCTGGACACCCCCGTGGGCGACGAGGAGGACACCTCCATCGGCTCCTTCGTGGAGGACGACCGCACCCCCGGCCCCGCCGACGCCACCTCCAACGCTCTGCTGGCGGAGGCCCTGAAGGAAATTCTGGACACCCTGACCGAGCGGGAGGCGGACGTGCTGCGGATGCGCTTCGGTATGTACGACGGGCGCACCCACACCTTAGAAGAGGTGGGGCAGATCTTCGGCGTCACCCGGGAGCGGATCCGCCAGATCGAGAACAAGGCCATCCGGAAGCTCCGCCACCCCAGCCGCGCCAAAAAGATCAAGGATTTTTACTGCTGATCCGTTTTGCCGGCCGCCACCCAAGCGGCCGGCCCGTTTTTTGTCCAACGGCGTCGGAAAAACCGCGCCGGCCCCCGGAATACCCGGGGGCCGGCATTTTTTACGAGCTGAGCTTGGCGCCGGAGAGGGCCTCGTAGTACCGCGCGATGGCGCTGTGATCCAGCTGGCCCTTGCCCTGGGCGTGGAGCCACTGCATCACCTCCATCACGGAGGCGGTCAT
>CANRQC010000164.1 GCA_947632695.1 uncultured Oscillospiraceae bacterium
CTACGGCGGGGCGCTGAAGCAGCTGTCCATCGGCATCGCCTCCTCCAAGGGCAAGCAGTATATCCACGGCGCCGGGGACATGGAGGCGTTCTGGTCTTCCGACCACGACTCCTTCCTGGAGTCCATGGCGGACGCCGCCAGCTCCGTGGTGGAATTCTTCCACGGCAACGCGGTGTATGTCAACGTGATGATGAACCTGTCCGTGGACTGCGACTGCTGCGCGGTGGCGGAGGACCCCTGCATGAAGGACATCGGCGTGCTGATCTCCGACGATCCCGTGGCCATCGACCAGGCGTGCCTGGATCTGGTCTACGCCTCCGACGATCCTGGGAAGGCCCACTTCCTGGAGCGGGTGGAGAGCCGCAACGGCGTCCACACCGTGGAAGCGGCGGAGGCCCTGGGCATCGGCAGCCGGCAGTACCAGCTGATCCGCGTGGATTAAAACCCAAGCCCCCGGCTTCGCGCCGGGGGCTTTCTTTGCACATGAAAATGGTTGTGAGACGATGTATGGAAGCGCGGCCCTTTGTTCCTAGAATTGATGACGCCAAGTTCCGGGTGATAAAAAGCTTTCGCCTTTTTCATGCATTTCATCAGCCATACAAATTTTGATTTAATTACTTGCAAATATTTCCTCGATATGATAAAATTTCCTAGGAATCGTAAAAATAATGGGAAAGGGAAATTTTATTATCATGGAAAAAGTTTATGCTACATTAACAAGCGACAAAAGTAAATGGACTGCCTATTTTTTGTGTGTATTTCTTGGCTGGCTTGGTGCACACTATTTTTATGTTGGAAGAACAGGAAAAGGAATACTGTATATATGTACATTTGGCGGTTTCCTATTTGGCTGGGTACACGATATGGGTGTTATTAGAAAAGGAAAGTTTTTGGATAATGTAGGTATGCCGCTTAGAAAGTAATATAATCTCCGCTATGTTTCGGCATAGCGGAGATTTTTTGAAAAGCCTCTAAAACTTAATCAAGATTCCCGCAATCTCTATGAGGTGGCGGGAATCTTTTTGTCTTAGGTGGTGATAAGTTGGCAAGTGCAGACGGCTCCGTTGTTATAAGCGTAAATATGAATGTCAATGACTATGCCGCGTCGGAAAAACCGCACCCCCCGGCATTTGCTGGGGGGGTTCTATGTGGCGTCGGAAAACCGCACCCCCCGGCGGAGCCGGGGGGTAGAGTATTTTCTACGCGGCGTCTGGATGGTACATGGTCTTCCACTTGCCGGAGAGGGTCCGGCCCACGAAGAACCCGGCCCGGCACACCCAGTCCACCACCATGGCGATCCACACCCCCAGGGCGCCGTAGCCCAGCTGGACGCACAGCACCCAGCTCAGGCTGATCCGGAAGGCGATCATGGAGGCGATGCTGACCACCATGGTAAACCGCACGTCGTTGGCGGCCCGCAGGGCGTTGGGCAGCACGAAGGCCGCCGGCCACAGGAGGATGGAGAAGCCGTTGTGGACCAAAATCAGCTGCCGGGACAGCTCAACCGCCTCCGGGGACAGCTTTCGGTACAGCCCCACCAGCGGCCCACAGAAGACGATCACCAGGGCGCTAGAGATCCCCTGGGCCAGGTAAGCTAGCCACATCAGCTTTTTCAGATAGTACATGGCCTGGTCTGTGTCCTGGGCGCCGACGCACCGGCCGATCACCGTCACCATGGCCAGGCTCATGCTCTGCCCGATGATGACCCCCAGGGAGTCGATGTTGTTGGCCACCGCGTTGGCGGAGGTCTGGTAGGTCAGAGCCAGGGAGGCGATCATGCTCACCACCACCACCCGGCCCAGCTGGAACAGGCTGTTCTCAAAGGCGGAGGGAATGCCGATGTGGAGGATTCGGCCCATCATGCGGGGCTGGATGGATTTCAGGTTCCGGGCCTGGATTCGCAGGGTCTGGCTGGGCCGGGAGGCCAGGGCCAGGATCACCGCCGCCGCCACCGCCCGGGAGACCACCGTGGGAATGGCCACGCCCTCCACCCCCATGTGCAGGTGGAAGATGCACAGGTAGTTGCCGCCCACGTTGATGGCGTTCATCAGCAGCCCCACCGCCATGGACACCCGGCTGTTGCCCACGCTGCGAAACAGCGCCGCCCCGGCGTTGTACAGGGCGATAAAGGGGAAGGACAGGGCCGTGATGCGGAAGTAGAGCAGTCCGGCGGACATGACGCCCTCCTCGATGGCGCCGAAGAACAGGGAAAGCATCCCCTTGGCCAGGGCCAGGCACACCGCCATGGCCACCAGGCCAAAAAAGGCCGCCATCAGCACCAGCTGCCCGGCGGAGCGCCGGGCGCTCTCCTCCTGCCGGGCCCCCAGGTACTGGCTGGTGACCACGGCGCCGCCGGTGGCCAGGGCGGCGAAGAGGTTGAGGATCACGTTGTTGATCATGTCCACCAGGGACACGCCGGAGATCGCCGCCTCCCCCACGGAGGAGACCATCACCCCGTCGCACATGCCCACCAGGGTGGCCAGGGCCTGTTCAATAATCAGCGGAAAAATCAGCAGCGCCAGGGCCCGATTGGAAAACAGGCGCTCTTTTTGCTCTGTCAAGGGAAATCACCGTCCAGATCGATGCTTGGGTCAAAAACGCCAATAGTATAACACCGGCGGAATCCGGTTTCAAGGTGAAAAACACCTGAATTTTGCCCGAAAACCCCGGCGGTTTTTGGCTGTCCCGGCGGATAGTCGCATTTTTCACAAATTTCCGCCGTCAGGGAAAGCCTTTCTGTGAATACTCATGAAAAGTTAAAAAATATATGTTTTTCGGATTGATTTTAGGGAAACTTTGGCATACAATATTGAAGGCTCACTGGGAGCTTTTGGGGACGGAGGGGGTGCTGCCCGGTGCTGAACGTGGTGTTGGTGGAACCGGAGATCCCGCAGAACTGCGGCAATATCGCCCGCACCTGCGCCGCCACAGGCGCGGCGCTGCATCTGATCCGGCCCCTGGGCTTTTCCATCTCCGACGCCGCTGTGCGGCGAGCGGGGCTGGACTACTGGCCCATGGTGCGGGTCCGGGACTATGAAAACCTGGCGGACTTTTTCGCCAAAAACCAGGTCCGGCAGATGTGGTGCCTGTCCACCAAGGCCCCCAGGGGATACAGTGAGGCCCGCTTTGAGGACGGGTGCTACCTGTTCTTCGGCAAGGAGACCAAGGGCTTGCCGGAGGATTTTCTGGAGGCCCACCGGGACTGCTGCCTGCGGCTGCCCATGCGCTCGGAGGCCCGGAGCCTGAACCTGAGCAACGCGGTTGCCATCACAGTCTATGAAGCCCTGCGGCAGCTGGATTTTCCGGGGCTGCGGGACTATGGAAAAATGCGGGGCTGATCGCCCCGGTCAAGTGGAGGAATGTGCAAATGAATTACAACAAGAAGTCCATCGAGGATGTGTCCGTCGCCGGTAAGCGGGTGCTGTGCCGCTGCGACTTCAACGTCCCCACCAAGGCGGGGGTCATCACCTCCGACAAGCGGATCGTGGCCGCTCTGCCCACCATCGAGTATCTGATGG
>CANRQC010000165.1 GCA_947632695.1 uncultured Oscillospiraceae bacterium
CCGTAAAAATCGGGGCGAAATCCAGCATTTCCCGCCAGGTCAGCGCGGGCAGGCAGCGGGAAAGCTCCTCAAAGACCCGCTCCCGGGCCAGACAGTCCAGTAGCGGCGCCAGCTCCAGCATGGCCCGCCGGGTCTGCTCCTCCGGGGTCAGGTCCAGGGCAGCGGCAAACCGCACCCCCCGCAAAATCCGCAGGGCGTCCTCCCGGAACCGGGTCTCCGGGTCTCCCACGGCCCGCAGCACCCGGTTTTCCAGATCCCGGGCCCCGCCGAAGGGGTCCCGCAGCCCCCGCAAAGGGGAAAAGGCCATGGCGTTGACGGTAAAATCCCGCCTTGCCAGATCCCGCACCACCTCCGAAACGAAATCCACCCGGTCCGGGTGGCGGCGGTCGGAATAGGCCCCCTCCGCCCGGAAGGCAGTGATCTCCACCACGCCGCAGGAGGTGATGACCCCCACGGTGCCGTGCTTTTCTCCCGCAAGCACCAGCCCTTCCTCGGAGAACACCCGCTTGATGTCCTGGGGCGGCGCGGCAGTACACAGGTCGTAGTCCTGAGGCGTTCGGCCCAGCAGCGCGTCCCGGACGCAGCCGCCCACGGCGTAGCTTTCGAATCCCGCCGCCTCCAGGGCGTCCAGACAGCCCTGGACATGGGGCGGAAGGGTCAGCTCCGTACTCATGCCGGGACCTTTCGGGGCTGGAAGCGGCAGCGGTCCGTTGCCATCCAGATCAGCATGGCCCCATAGAAGATGGGATTTTCCGAGCCCACCAGGCTCAGCAGGCAGCAGTAGGCGGCGGCGGAGCCGAAGAACAGATACCCCCGCACGCCCACCGACTGGTCGCACATGGCCGCCCGGTAGTACACCGCCAGGGTCAGGAAGCTGGAGGACAGCACCGGGTACAGATAGCTGTCCAGCTGGGTGGCGTTGAACCACAGCCGGCAGCACCCCACCAGGTGGAGCAGGAAAAAGAGGCTCACGCCCATCCAGGCCCAGATGTTGGCGTGGCGGCCCTTGGCCCGCTGAATGGCCAGGAAGACCATGCAGCCCGCCGCCAGCAGGCTGGAGACCAGCTCCGCCACAAAATACAAGTCGGACATGGGCAGCACCAGCTCCACGCTGTAGCACACCACGCCCACGGCCCCCACCACGGTCCCCAGGGCCGCCGGCAGGGAGCGGGGGAAGATCTGATCGTACCGCACCGCCTGGGACATGGGCCAGACGCTGTAGAGCATCCAGCCGAACACCAGGCCGGTCAGCAGCAGCACGATCACGCTCAGAGGATGCCAGGTGATCAGCAGCCCCTTTTCGTCGACGCCGACTTGAAATTGGAGGAGCCGCAGGCCCAGGCCCAGCACCCCGGCGCACAGGGCAAAGACGGGAATATTCCCGGGCTTGATACGCAGCTTCATAGCATCGCCTCCATAAAAACAGAATCAAAGAGCGGCGGGCAGGAGGAGCAGGCACAGTACCGGCTGGTGGAGCAGATAGATCAGCAGGGAATTTCTTCCGCACCAGCACAGCGCCCCAGCTAGGCCCCGGCTGCCGTCGATTTTCGGAAACAGGGAGGTCTTCTCCCGGTAGAGGGTCCTGCCCAGCAGGGAGCCTGCCAGGAAGTAGCCCAAATTGGGAAATAACGGAAAATAGTCCACGGTGGCAAAGCCCGGATAGGTCACGCCCAGAGGGACCAGCCAGGGAACGTCCACCCGGACGCCTCGGAGATACCATCCCAGGACGATGAACCCGGCGGCCAACAAAGCCAGCCACAAGTTGGGGCACCGGCGGAACACCGGCCAGAGCAGCATGCACAGCCCCAGGCAGTGGAGGACCCCAAAGCCGATCACGATGCTTTTGTCGGACAGGTTCAGAAGATACATTCCGCCGGTGACGGCGGTGACCACCAGCCCGGCGGCCAGGACCGTCAGGCCCCGGCGCACCGGATGGGAGCCCAGGGTGACGCACAGGCCGGAGAGCAGGAGAAACAGGGCGCCTCCGGCGCTCTGCACCAGCAGAAAGGCGGGGGGATAGGTCCACGGAACCAGATGGAACAGGTCCACCAGATCATAGACAAAATGCACCGCGATCATACCGAGGATGCACACGCCCCGGAAGGCGTCCAGCTCCCAGATCCGGTTCTTCACCCTTCGCCCTCCGCTTCCTCCTCCAGCACCCGGTAGGCCACCTTGCCCACCAGGGTCTTGGGCAGCTCCTCCCGGAAGACCAGCTCCCGGGGCATGGCGTACTTGGCGATCCGCTCCCGGCAGTAGGCCAGAATTTCCTCCTCCAGGGCCTTGCTGGGGGTCACCCCGGGGGCGGGGACAATGTAGGCCCGGACCCGCTGGCCCCGGTAGGAGTCCTTGACGCCGATGACGCAGGAGAGCAGCACCTTCTCATGGCCATCCAGAATGTTTTCCAGCTGGGAGGGGTAGACGTTGTAGCCGGAGGTGACGATCATCCGCTTGATCCGCTGGCGGAAATAGAGGAAGCCGTCCTGGTCCATGTAGCCCAGGTCGCCGGTGTGGAGCCAGAGCCGCCCGTCGTAGTGCCGCCGGAGGACCTGGACCGTCTCCTCGTAATTGTCCAGGTAGCCCAGCATCACCGTGGGGCCGGAGAGGCAGATCTCCCCTTCGGCGTTGGGGGGCAGCTCCCGGTCGGTGCCGGGGGTGACGATTTTATAATAGGTATCGGGGAAGGGGACTCCGATGGAGCCGGGGCGGGCGTAGTCCTTGGGGGTCAGGCAGGAGGCGGTGACGCACTCGGTGGTGCCGTAGCCCTCCCGGATCTGCTCGGTGCAGTTGTGGTCCCGCAGGAACCGGTCCACCTTCCGCTTCAGCTCGGGGGAGAGGGAGTCCCCGCCGGAGAAGATGCCCTTGAGGAAGCTCAGGTCCACCCCCTCCAGGCCCTCCGCCCGCAGAAGGGCTTCAAACAAGGTGGGCACCCCGGGGACCAGATTGGGCTTTTGCTTTTTGAGGATCTCAGCGTAGATCTGCACGCTGAACTGGGGCACCAGGATGCAGGTGCCGCCGCCCACCAGGGCAGTGTGGATGCCAATGCCCAGGCCGAAGCCGTGGAAGACCGGCATGATGGAGAGCATCTTCATCCCCGTGATGCTCTCCAGCCCCGAGGCGGCGATGGTTTGCAGGGCCAGGGCGTTGAAATTGAGGTTGGACAGCCGGATGCCCTTGGTGGTGCCGGTGGTGCCGCCGGAGTAGAGAATGGCGCCGCAGTCCCCCGCCTCCCCGTCGTCAGGGGGCAGGACCTCGTTTTTCCCGGCGGCCACCATCTCCGTCCAGAGCAGATACCCGGATTTGGGGAGCTTGGGAATGGCCCGGCCGCCCTTGGTCAGGGGGTAGGCCACATTCAGGGGGAAGGGCAGCTCGTCGGCGATCTTGGCGATCAGGATGGTCACGTCCTGATCGCCAAGATCGCCGACGAGCTG
>CANRQC010000166.1 GCA_947632695.1 uncultured Oscillospiraceae bacterium
CGTTGACGATGACGGCGGCGTCGCTGTGGCGGTCCAGATTCCCGTAGTTGTCCGGCCCGGAGCGGGAGATCACCACGACCCTTGCCCCCAGCTCCTCCAGCACCGCCTGGGCCGTGGCAGAGGCCCCGCCGCTGCCCAGGACCAGGCATTTTTTGCCCCGAACCTCCAAACCGCTGCGCCGGACCATGGAGGTAAAGCCAAAATAGTCCGTGTTGTGGCCCAACAGGCTTCCGTCCCGCCGGCGGACCAGAGTATTCACCGCCCCCAGCCGCCTAGCGATGGGAGTCAGCTCGGCGCAGTAGGGGATCACCGCTTTTTTATAGGGGATGGTCACGTTGAGCCCGGAAAAATCCCCGTTTTTCAGAAATTCCCCCAGCTTTTCCGGTGCCACCTCGATTAGATCATAGGAATAGTCCCCCAGGCAGGCGTGAATTTGGGGGGAATAGCTGTGCCCCAGCTTTTCGCCCAGCAGCCCGCAGCGCATCAGACCACCTCGCTGTAGCTGCCCAGGTACTTGAACTCCTCGCACATATCCTCCAGCTCGCACATCAGCTGGACAAATTCCTCGGAGTAGATGGAGGTCTCCAAGTCAAAGTAGAACATGAACTCAAACTCCCGCTCCGGGATGGGCCGGGACTCCAGCTTGGTCACGTTGATGCCCAGGGCAAAGAGCCGGGCCAGGACGGTGTACAGCGCGCCGGGCCGGTGGGGGAGGATCATCATCAGGCTGGTCTTGTCCGCGCCGGGGTAGATCTCCAGGTTCTTACTGATGCAGATGAACCGGGTCCGGTTGTTTCCCTCGTCCTGGACGGAAGAAGCCAAGCAGGATAGACCGTAAAGCTCTCCGCAGCTCCGGCTGGACAGGGCGGCCACGTCCTTCCGGCCTGATTGGGCCACCATCTGGGCGGCCACGGCGGTATTTTCCACGGGAATGGCCTTGGCGGCGGGCAGCTTTTTGAGAAATTCGGTGCATTGGCTGATGGCCTGCTCATGGGAGTAGACCTCCCGAATGTCCTCCAGCTTCGTCCCGGGATTGACCAGCAGATTGTGGTCTACCTTTAGCCGGAAGGTGCGGACAATGGAGAAATTGTGGCGGATCATCAGATCGTAGACCTTCTTCACGCTGCCCGCGGTGGAGTTTTCAATGGGCAGAATGCCGTATTGGCACAGTCCCTGCTCGATGGCGTTGAAAACCCCCTCAAAATTTTTAAAATAGAGGATAAAGGGGCTTTTGAAGATCTTTTCACAGGCGATCTGGGAGTAAGCCCCCTCCACCCCCTGGCAGGCCACCATGGGCGCCTGGGGAAAGAGCTGGGGCGTGGAGGCGATGGACTCCGTGATCTTTTTGTACAGCTCCGTGGTGCCCGCGTTCCGCCGGGACTGATAGCTCCGGCTCAGGCCAATGAGCATGGAGAAAAGGACCCGGGTGTAGTTCGCCATCTCCGGTCCGGCCTTTTTCGCCATGTCCATCAGCTTTTCCCGCTCCCGCAGGGGCGCCACCACCGGCAGGCCCTGTTCCTTTTTGTAGTCCGCGATTTGGGCGGAAATACCCATCCGCTCTACAAAAAGCTGTAAAAGCCCATCGTCCACCCGGTCGATTTCCTGGCGAAGCTCGCTCAATTCCATAGTTTTCCCTCCTGTAAACAGATATCCATCACCGCCAACGCCGCCGCCGCTTCGATCACCGGTACGGCCCTAGGAACAATGCAGGGGTCATGCCGCCCCTTGATTTCCAATGTTTGAATGGTGTTCTGAGAAAAAGAGACGCTCTGCTGTTTTTTGGCAATGGAGGGGGTGGGCTTGATTGCCGCCTGAAAGATCAGGGGCATTCCCGTGGTGAGGCCGCCCAGGATCCCGCCCGCCCGGTTGGTCACGGGCCGGATCTGCCCGTCCACCAGGCCGTAGGGGTCGTTGTTTTCACTGCCCTTGAGGTAGGCGGCGGCAAACCCGGCGCCGAAGTCCACGCCCTTCACCGCCGGCACGGCGAACACCGCGCTGGCGATCCGGTTTTCCATCCCGCCGAACATGGGCTCTCCCAGTCCCACCGGCAGACCCGTCACGGCGCACTCGATGACGCCGCCCACGCTGTCTCCCTGGGCCCGGGCCGAGGCAATGGCGGCGCGCATGGCCTCCCCGGCCTGGGGGGCTAAAACGGGGAAGTCCTTCCCAATTTTTTCCAACTCCGGCGCCACGGGATCGAAGCTCCCGCCGCCGATCCCTGCCAGGACGGCGATATGGGCGTTAATTTCAATGCCCAGCATTTTCAGCCACTGCTTGCACAGCCCGCCCGCGACGCACAATGGCGCCGTCAGGCGGCCGGAGAAATGCCCGCTGCCTGCCACGTCCTGAAATCCTCCGTACTTGACCTGGGCGGGGAAGTCCGCGTGACCTGGCCGGGGGCAGTCGGCAATTGCCCGGTAGTCTCCCGAGCGGGTGTTTTGATTGTAGATCACGGCGCAAATGGGGGCCCCGCAGGTGCGGCCCTCCAGGATGCCGGAGAGAAATTCCGGCCGGTCCTCCTCTTTTCGGGTGGTGGACCAGGAATTATTTCCCGGCGCCCGCCGGTTCAGAAATTCTTGGAGCGCGCCTAAGTCCACCGGCAGCCCTGCCGGGATCCCGTCCAGAGTCATACCGATGGCTTTCCCATGGGACTGCCCGAAAATGGACAGCTTCAGCTTATCCCCGAATGTGCTGCTCATAGCGACCTCCTAAACGGCCAAATTCACGCCAAAAATCCGGGTAAGACTTGGCGGCGCACTGCGCCCCCAGCACCGTTACCGGCCCCTGGGCTACGGTGGCGGCAATCGCCGCCGCCATGGCGATCCGGTGATCGCCAAAGGAATCAACCACGCCGCCCTGATATCGGCAGGGGTACACGGTCAATGTGTCCTCCGTCGCTTCTCCCCGGCCTCCCAGGGCACGGAGCAGGGCGCAAACCGCGGCCACCCGGTCCGATTCCTTTAGCCGCAGCCGCCGGATCTGGGTAAAGACCGCGCCGTGCTTCGCCCCGGCCGTCACCGCCAGCACCGGCACCAGATCGGGAATGTCTCCGGCGGGAATGGTGGGGCAGCCCTCCAGCATGGGCAGGATCCGCTCCACCGCCCGGTCTCCCTGGGCGGAGTCCGGGTCCAGACCGGCAATTTCCACCTGGCTTCCCAGGGCGTTGGCGGCCAGGAAAAAGGCGGCGTTGCTCCAGTCCCCCTCTACCTTCAGCTCCCCGGGGGAGCGGAACCGGTGTTCGCCGGTGAGAGCCAGACCCTCAGTGCGCACCCCGAAGGCTTCCATAGCCTTTTGGGTCATGGCAAGATAGGGCCGGGATTGAAACTGCCCCGTGACCCGCACCCGGCTTCCCCCGGGGATCAGCGCCAGGGCCAGCAGCAGCCCCGTGATAAACTGGCTGGAAATCCCGCCAGTTTATCACGGGG
>CANRQC010000167.1 GCA_947632695.1 uncultured Oscillospiraceae bacterium
GTGGCCGATGTGCAAGGGCTTGGCAACATTGGGCCCGCCGTAGTCCACCACCACGGTCTTTCCCAGGCCGGTCTTCTCCACGCCAAAGTCCGGGGCGGCGCGCATGGCCTCCAGATAGCTTTGCAGGAAGGCTCCGGAGACGTTGAGGTTTAGAAATCCCGGCTTCACCGCCTCCACCAGGTCAAAATTCCCCCGGTCCAGCTTCTCCGCCACCGCCTGGGCAATGACCATGGGGGCGCAGTGGTAGACCTTGGCGGCGGAGAGGCAGCCGTTGCACTGGTATTCGCACAGGTCCGGCCGGTTGGAGACGGTGACCCGCCCGTAGCCGGGATCGTAGCCCGCGGCGGCAAAGGCCTCCGACACCTGCCGGGTGATGAGATCGAGCAATTTTTCCATCAGAACTTTCCTTTCTGTTCCGCCTGCCAGGCAAGATAATCGTCGAAGGTGCCGTAGCGGTCAATGATGGTGCCGTCGGGCTGGAAGGCGATGACCCGGTTGCACACCGAGGAGAGCATTTCATGGTCGTGGCTGGCCAGCAGCACCACCCCGGGGAAGGCGATCAGCCCCTTGTTCACCGCCTGAATGGATTCCATGTCCAGGTGGTTGGTGGGCTGGTCCAGCAGCACCACGTTGGCCCCGGAGAGCATCATTTTGGAGAGCATACACCTTACCTTCTCCCCGCCGGAGAGGACCTCCACCGGCTTGAAGGCGTCCTCCCCGGAAAAGAGCATCCGGCCCAGGAAGCCCCGGAGATACACATCGTCCTTTTTGATGGAATACTGCCGCAGCCAGTCCACCAGCTCGGTTTTGCAGCCGTCAAAATAGGGACTGTTGTCCTTGGGCAGGTAGCTGCGGGCGGTGGAGACGCCCCACTTGATACTGCCCTCGTCGGGCTCCAGCTCCCCCATGAGGATCTGAAATAGAGCGGTCTGGGCCAGCTCGTTTTCGCCCACGAAGGCGATCTTGTCGGTGCGGCCCACGTTAAAGTAGACCTTGTCCAGCAGCTTCACTCCGTCCACCGTGACGGACACATCCTTGACGGTGAGAATGTCCTTCCCCAGCTCCCGCTCCGGCTGGAAGCCCACGAAGGGGTAGCGCCGGGTGGAGGCGGGCATCTCCTCCACCGTCAGCTTGTCCAGCAGACGGCGGCGGGCGGTGGCCTGCTTGCTCTTGGCCTTGTTGGCGGCGAAGCGCTGGATGAACAGCTGCAGCTCCTCGATCTTCTCCTGGTTGCGCTTGTTCTTGTTGCGGATCATGGCCTGGACCAGCTGGCTGGACTCGTACCAGAAGTCGTAGTTGCCCACATACATCTTGATCTTGCCATAGTCGATGTCCACGATGTGGGTGCAGACGGTATTGAGGAAGTGCCGGTCGTGGGACACGGCGATGACCATGCCGGGGAAATCCAGCAGAAAATCCTCCAGAAAGTCGATGGACTCGATATCCAGGTTGTTGGTGGGTTCGTCCAGCATGACGATGTCCGGGCTGCCGAACAGGGCCTGGGCCAGCAGCACCTTCACCTTCAGCCGGGGGTCGGTGTCCGCCATCCGGTCACCGTGGTTCTCCGTGGGCACCCCCAGGCCCTGGAGCAGGCGGGAGGCGTCGGACTCGGCCTCCCAGCCCCCCAGCTCGGCAAATTCCGCCTCCAATTCGGCGGCCCGGATGCCGTCCTCGTCGGAAAAGTCCGGCTTTTCGTAGATGGCGTCCTTCTCCTGGCGGACGTCGTAGAGCTTCCGGTTGCCCATGATCACCGTGTCCAGCACGGTGTACTCATCGTAGGCGTTCTGGTTCTGCCGCAGGACGCTGATCCGCTGCCCCGGGGTGACGGCGATCTCCCCGGTGGTGGAGTCCAGCTCCCCGCAGAGAAGCTTCAAAAACGTGGATTTTCCCGCCCCATTGGCGCCGATGACGCCATAGCAGTTGCCCGGCAAAAATTGCAGGTCCGCGTGCTGGAACAGCCACTGCCCGCCGAACTGCATCCCCAAATTGGAAACTGTGATCATACTGCCTCCTGGTTTTCACATTTATCAGGCCCATTCTACCACAGAATTGTGAAGTTTCAAAGAACTTTTTTCCAGGGGGCTTGCATTTTTCAAAATCCGCGCTATAATAAATTAGCACTCAGGTTATAAGAGTGCTAAAACAAACAAAGGATGTGCTCTGCGATATGGAAAAGCAGCAATTCAAAGCCGAATCCCAGCGGCTGCTGGATCTGATGATCCATTCGATCTATACCCATCAGGAGATCTTCCTCCGGGAGATCCTCTCCAACGCCAGCGACGCCATCGACAAGCTGGCCTATACCGCCCTGACCGACGACAAGGTGGCTGTGGACCGGGACGGCTTCGCCATCACCATCACCCGGGACCCGGGCAGCCGGACCCTCACCGTCTCCGACAACGGCATCGGCATGGACAAGGCCGAGCTGGAGGAGAATTTGGGCACCATCGCCAAGTCCGGCTCCCTGGGCTTCAAGCAGGCCATGGAGAAAAACGAGGACGTGGACATCATCGGTCAGTTTGGCGTGGGCTTCTACTCCGCGTTTATGGTGTCGTCCAAGGTGGAGGTCCTCACCAAAAAGTACGGCCAGGACCAGGCCTGGCGCTGGACCTCCGACGGCTCTGACGGCTATACCATCGAGCCGGCCCAGCGTAGCGGCGTGGGCACCGACGTGATCATGACCTTGAAGGAGGACACGGAGGACGAGCAGTATTCCCGCTTCCTGGAGGAGTATGAGATCCGGGAGCTGGTGCGGAAATATTCCGACTATCTGCGCCACCCCATCCGCATGGAGGTGACCAAGTCCCGGAAGAAGGCCGATTCCCCCGAGGACAAGCCCGAGTACGAGGACTACACCGAGATGGAGACCCTGAACACCATGGTTCCCCTCTGGCAGCGGAACAAAAAGGACGTGACCCAGGAGGAGTACGACAGCTTCTACCGGGAGAAATTCTACGACTACAACAAGCCCCTGCGGGTGATCCATTCCAGCGCCGAGGGCGCGGTGTCCTTCAAGGCTCTGCTGTATATCCCCTCCAAGGCGCCCTTTGACTTCTACACCAAGGACTATAAGCGGGGCTTGCAGCTCTATTCCAGCGGCGTGATGATCATGGAGAACTGCGAGGAGCTGCTGCCGGAGCATTTCCGCTTCGTCCGGGGCGTGGTGGACAGCCAGGATCTGTCCCTGAATATCAGCCGGGAAATGCTCCAGCACAACCGGCAGCTGACCATCATCGCCCGGAACCTGGAAAAGAAAATCAAGTCCGAGCTGACGGACCTGCTGGAAAAGGACCGGGAGAAGTACGAGGAATTTTACGCCGTCTTCGGCCGCCAGCTGAAATACGGCACGGTTTCCGACTACGGCGCCCACAAGGACGCCTGCCAGGACCTGCTGCTGTT
>CANRQC010000168.1 GCA_947632695.1 uncultured Oscillospiraceae bacterium
GTAGACAGTCTCCCCGTCCATACCCCGCAGCTCGAAAAAGTAGCGCAGGCAGACCACATGGAAGGTCAGCTCCGCCTCAAAATAGTCGCTGACCCGGTCCCGGGCGGCCAGGGACATGGTCACGGTCCGGCGGGTGTCCTTCCGCCAGAGGGGCAGGTACTTGTCCTGGCAGTGGAGGAGGACTTCCTTTACGTCCCCCTTTTTCACCCGAATGCGGAACAAAAACCGGTCTTTTTCCAGGGCAAAGCAGTACCTTGCGTCGGCAAAGTGGCAGACAGCGGCGTACTCCATGGGCGATCCCTCCCGTCTTTTTCCCTATTCTATCAGAACCGGGCCCGAAATGCAAGGCCGTGAAAAGGACAAGACCCCCGCCGCGCGGGGGTCTTGGTATTCAATTTACGGTTCCTCCGGCAGAAATTCCACCTGCCCGTCCTCCAGGCGGTAGATGGCGCCCAGGACCGTCTCCTCGGGAAAGCTGGCCCGCAGGATCTCCACGCCCCGGCGGACGTTCAGGATGCAGGCCTTTTCCTCGTCCCGCTCCTGGCCGATGGCCCGGCGGATCTCGTCGGTGATGGACTTCACATACCCGTCCGGGTCGTGATGGATCGCCGCGTCCACCGCGCCGCAGTGGGTGTGCCCCAGCATCACCACCAGCCGGCAGCCCAGGTGGGAAATGGCGTATTCCACGCTGCCCAGCTGGTGCCGGTCCAGCACATTTCCGGCCACCCGGATGACGAACAGCTCCCCGATGCCGCAGGAGAAGATATCCTCCGGGATGACCCGGGAATCGGAGCAGGTGATGATCACGGCGAAGGGCTTCTGGCCCTCCAGGGCGGTTTTCCGCCGGATCTCCGGCGAAATGTCCCCGGTGGGGGTGACGGATTGCAGGTAGGCCCGGTTTCCGGCCTTCAGCCGGTCCAGGGCGTCCAAAGCCGAACAGGAAACAGACGCGTTCATGGGGATCCCTCCTTTTTTTCTTTCCTTTATTATATGGTACTTCCGCCCCGCCGTCAAGCCGCGTTTCATCTCCCCGCCCGCGCGCAATAGAAGGCTTTTTTCGGCGTTTTTGGGCGAATGATTTGATTTTGGCATTTTTAATCCACTTTTTCACTATTCCATATTACTTCTTACCTCCCAAAAATCGGCAACCCTCGTTAGAGGATTGCCGATTTTTGGTGCGGGCAACAGGATTCGAACCTGCACGCCATTGGCAGTGGAACCTAAGGGCAAGGTCACCTCGGTGAAGGTTTCATTGAAGGACGAGCAGGATCGGCTTCCAGAAGAAATCATCCGTCCTGGGCAGAGCCGGTCACAGGCCTGTACCTTGCCCCACGGGGAAGTCCCCGGCTCCGGATACATTACCGTTAAAACCCATTATAGCTCGCTTCGGCGGGGAATGCAACCTTCGAGGGAATGTGACGGTTTTTTTATGGATTTTTTTCCAAAAAGGTGCTATGATAGCCCCAAAAGGGGGCGTTATTTTTGACTCGAATTTTGTTGGTTGAGGACGATCCAACCATCCTGCGGACCCTCTCGGCCTTTCTGGAGGGGGAGGGCTTCGCCGTGACCCTGGCGAGCGGTGAGGAGGCGGCGGTCCGGGCGATGGACGCGGAAAAGCCGGAGCTGGCGCTGGTGGACCTGTGCCTGGAGCAGGGGGACGGCTTCGGCGTCTTCCGGGAGGCGAAAAAGCGGGACCTGGGGGTGATCTTTCTCACCGCCTCCGGGGACGAGTACAGCGTTTCCACTGGCTTGGATATGGGGGCCGAGGACTATGTGGCCAAGCCCTTCCGGCCCCGGGAGCTGGTGGCCCGGATCCGCGCCGCCCTCCGCCGCCGGGGCAGCCGCCAGGTGATCCGCCTGGGGGATCTGACGGTGGACACGGAGCGGGCCGCCGTCACCCGGGCGGGGCAGGAGCTCTACCTCTCCGCCCTGGAGTACCGGCTGCTGCTGGTGTTCCTCAACAACCGGGGCCGGGTCCTGTCCCGGGCCCGGCTTTTGGAGGAGATTTGGGACAGCGCCGGGGAATTTGTCGAGGACAATACCCTGACGGTCTACATCAAGCGTCTCCGGGACAAGATCGAATCCGATCCCCAGGACCCCAGGCTCATCAAGACCGTCCGGGGCCTGGGCTACCGGCTGGAGGGTTAGACGATGACCATGGAGCCGGAAATCAGACGGGAACTGGCGATCCTGCTGGCCCTCAGCGGGATCTTTACCGCCGCCGCCTTTTTCGCCGGTCCCGGCTGGGGGCTGGCGGCCCTGGGCTTCTGCCTGGCGGGGCTGGGGGTCCGGGTCTTCTTCGCCGGGAAGCGGCAGCGGCGGTTGGAGAAGCTGAGCGAAAATCTGGAAAAGCTGCTGCTCTACGGCGAACCGCTGTCCATTCCCGCCTACCAGGAGGGGCAGATCGCCATTCTCACGGACCAAATTCAAAAAATGACCATCCGCCTTCAGGAGGCGGCCCAGAAAAGCCAGGAGGACCGGGAAACGCTGGCCAATTCCCTGGCGGACATCTCCCATCAGCTCCGCACCCCTCTCACTGCCATGGCCCTCACCGCTTCCCGGCTGTCCGATCCGGCCCTGGGAGAGGAGGAGCGAGCGAAGTGCTGCCGGGAGCTGCAAAGTCTGCTCTCCGGCACCGAATGGCTGGTGGAGACGCTGCTAAAGCTGTCCCGGCTGGACGCCGGGACGGTGAGCCTGTCCCCCCAGCGCCTCTCCGCCCAGACCCTCGTGGAGCGGGCGGCGGCGCCCCTGGCCATTCCCATGGAGCTGCGGCAGCAGACCCTTGTGCTGCGCTGCGGCCAGGCCGCCCTCCGGGCGGACCCGGTGTGGACGGCGGAGGCCCTGGGAAACCTGCTGAAAAACTGCATGGAACACACCCCCGCCGGCGGGACCATCACCGTCACCGCCCAGGAGACGGCCCTCTACACCCGCCTGACCGTGGAGGACACCGGGCCAGGCTTCGCCAAGGAGGACCTGCCCCATCTATTCCAGCGGTTTTATAAGGGGAAGGACGCCCCGGGCTACGGCATCGGACTGTCCCTGGCCCAGCGGATCGTGGCGGCCCAGGACGGCACCCTGGAGGCGGAAAACGGGCCCCAGGGCGCCAGGTTCATCGCCACCTTTTATAAACAGACGGTCTAGGTTCGTTTGGGGGCTCCGGCAGGGGCCCCTTTTTGAAATGACGGAAAAATGACACAATCGTCACCGGGTAGTCACGGAGCCGTAAGATTTTTGGGGTATCATGAGATCAAACAGACCGGGAGGGATCAAAAAATGAAGCTGCTGCGAAGTCTTACCTGGCGCACCATGCGCCGGAACCGAGCCAG
>CANRQC010000169.1 GCA_947632695.1 uncultured Oscillospiraceae bacterium
CGGCATCGGCTGAAAGGGCAGGGCCGCCAGATAGTAGGTCTGTTGAACGCCCGCTCCTCCGCCAGGGTGGTGGCGGGGCCGTGGCCGGGGTACACGGCATAGTCGCCGGGAAGCCCCGCCAGCCGGGCCAGGGAGTTGATCAGCTGATACCGGCTGCCGCCGGGCAGATCCGTCCGGCCGCAGGAGCCGGCGAACAGGGTGTCCCCGGAGATCAGGCCCTCGGGGAACAGCAGACACACCGAGCCCCGGGTGTGGCCCGGGGTGTGGAGGACCCGGAAGGTCATGTCCGCCAGGGTCAGGGTCTGGTTGTCGGAAAATTCGTCGGTATAGGTCAGCGGCCCGGCGGTGAGGGCCTTGGGCAGGGTCAGATCCTCGGGATGGAGGAACACCCGGCAGCCGGTGGCGTCCACCAGCGCCCCCACGCCGCCCACATGGTCAAAATGCCCGTGGGTCAGCAAAATCGCCTCCAGGAACAGCCCCCGCTGCTCCAGGGCGGACAGCACCGCCTCCGGCTGGAAGCCGGGGTCCACCACCAGGCACTTCTGCCCCTGGTGGATCAGATAGCAGTTTGTGAAAAACCGGTTTTCACCCAAAGTCAGCGTTTCAATGGTCATATTCTCTCCTTATGAATGCCTGGGGGTCCGCGTCAGCTGATCGGTGTCCAAAATCAGGGTCACGGGGCCGTCGTTGACGGAGGAAACCTGCATATCCGCTCCAAATTCCCCGTGCTGCGGGGGATAGCCCAGTTCGGCGCAGAGGGCTAGGAACCGCTCATACAGCCTATTTCCCAGCTCCGGCCCGGCGGCGCCGGTGAAGCTGGGCCGGCGGCCCTTCCGGCAGCTGCCGTAGAGGGTAAACTGGCTCACCACCAGCAGTGCTCCGCCTACCTGGCCTAAATCCAGGTTCATTTTCCCAGCCTCGTCGGAAAACACCCGCAGGCCCACGATTTTTTCCGCCAAAAAGCGGCATTCTTCCTCCGTATCCTCCGGGCCGACCCCGAGAAGGATCAAAAAGCCCTTTTCGATGGCCCCCACGGTCTCCCCGCCGATGGCGACGGAGGCGGAGGACACTCTGGTAACGACCGCGCGCATGGCCGCCTCCTAATTCTGCCCCCGGCGGGAGCTGATCACGTCGGGAATGCTCATCAGCCGGTTGCGCACCGCCACCAGCTCCTCCACGTTCTTCACCTCGAAGCGGACGGTGAACACGCTGCGGCCCCCGGGCAGATCCTTGCCGTTGAGCTCCTTCACCCGCAGCCGGGCGGTGGTCATGGCCGTGGCCACGTCCAGCAGCAGCCCGTCCCGGGTGACGCACTCCAGCTCCAAGGTGGTGTCGAAGGGCTGCTCCTCCTGGTTGGCCCAGCGGACCCGCACCCAGCGGCCCGCCTGCCGGGGATCCTCCCGGTTCAGGGCGTTGGGGCAGTCCGTGCGGTGGATGGACACGCCGTAGCCCTTGGTGATGAAGCCCACGATGGGATCCCCGGGCACCGGGGTGCAGCACTTGGAGAATTTGATCATGCACGAGTCGATATCCTCCACAATGACCCCGTTCACCGCGTGGCGGCTCTTGGCCGCCTCCGGGGTGATCCGCAGGGGCATGGCCGGATTCTTGTCCGGCATGGGCTTGGTGGCCCGGTTGATATCCTCCCGGATCCGGCCCACCGCCTTGGCGGCGGTGAGACCGCCGTAGCCGATGGCGGCGTACATATCGTCCCAGGTGTCGAAGGCCATTTTTTTCAGCAGGGCGGCGGACAGCTCCTCGTCGGCCAGGGCGGTCAGGGGCAGGCCCAGGCGCTTCATTTCCGACTCGAAGCTGGCCTTGCCGTGGACGATGTTCTCCTCCCGGCGTTCCTTTTTGAACCACTGCTTGATCTTGGTCCGGGCCTGGTTGCTCTTGCAGATGTTCAGCCAGTCCCGGCTGGGGCCCTTGGCGGACTTGGAGGTGAGGACCTCCACAATGTCGCCGTTTTGCAGCTTGGCGTCGATGTTGGCGATCCGGTTGTTCACCTTGGCCCCCACCATGGCGTTGCCCACCCCGGAGTGGATGGCGTAGGCAAAGTCGATGGGGGTGGACCCGGCGGGCAGGCTGACGATCTTCCCCCGAGGGGTGAAGACGAACACCTCGTCGTCAAACATGTCGATTTTCAGGGAGTTAACATAATCTTCCGCGTCGGTGTCCTGCTGGCTTTCCAGCAGCCGGCGGACCCACTCAAAGTCCTTTTCCGTGCCGCCGCCGGAGCCCTGCTTGTACTTCCAGTGGGCGGCGATGCCGTACTCGGCGGTCTCGTGCATCTCCCAGGTGCGGATCTGTACCTCGAAGGGGATGCCCTGGGAGCCGATGACGGTGGTGTGGAGGCTTTGATACATATTGGGCTTGGGGGTGGAGATGTAGTCCTTGAACCGTCCGGGCACCAGATTGAACAGGTCGTGGATGTGGCCCAGGACGTTGTAGCAGTTGGGGATGGTGTCCACGATCACTCGGAAGGCGTACAGGTCATATAGCTCGTCGATGATCTTGCCCTGGGCCTGCATTTTCCGGTAGATGGAGTAGACGTGCTTGATCCGGCCGTAGGTGGTGTTCCGGATGCCCATGGTGGACAGGCGGGTGGTGATCTTCTCCTGGATGGCGTTCATGAAGGCCTGATCCTGCTCCTTCCGGGCGTTGAGGAAGGTCATGATCTGGTTGTAGGCCTCCGGCTCTAAGTACCGCAGGGCGATGTCCTCCAGCTCCCACTTGATCTTCTGCATGCCCAGACGATGGGCCAGGGGGGCGTAGATGTCCATGGTCTCCCGGCATTTGAGGATCTGCTTTTCCGGGGTCTGGTACTGCATGGTCCGCATATTGTGGAGCCGGTCGGCGATTTTGATCAGCACCACCCGGATGTCCTTGGACATGGCCATGAACATCTTCCGCAGATTTTCCATCTGGGCCTGCTCGGTGCTGGAAAAATTGGCGCGGGTCAGCTTGGTGACCCCCTCCACCAGCTCGGCGGCGGTGGGACCGAAGAGGGTTTCGATGTCCCCGTGGGAGGCGTCGGTGTCCTCGATGCAGTCGTGGAGCAGGGCACCCAGAATGGCGTCGGTGTCCAGGCCCATCTCCGCCACGATCTCCGCCACCGCCAGGGGGTGGATGATGTAGGGGGACCCGTCCTTCCGCTTCTGATTTTTGTGCTTCTCCTGGGCGTATTCCACCGCCTTGTTGATGAGCTCCATATCGGCGTTGGGCATATACTTGCCGATGGCGTCGCACATGGAGGCGTAGTGTTCGGCAAAGGTTTCCATGGTATCAGCTCTCTTTCGCTTGAAGCAGAGCC
>CANRQC010000170.1 GCA_947632695.1 uncultured Oscillospiraceae bacterium
CCAGTCGAACTGCTTGGTGTAGAGGAACATCCGGTGGTACAGGTTGGTCTCGTCGATATACAGGTCCATCATGCCGGGATAGGGCCGGCCGATCTGGGCCAGGTTGGTATCCCGGAACCGGCGGCGGACCTGAGCGGCCCGGCACCAATCCTCGATCTCCGCCTGGGCGTGGGGGTCGCCCCCCTCCACCACGCCGGTGATGACCGCGTGGCGCTTGCCCGCCCGCTCCAGGTCGGCCACCATCTCGCCCACGGCGCCGCAGGCGTAGAGCTGGCCCAGCCAGGTGGCGGTGTCGGTGTTGGCATAGTCGGGGGCCCGCTTTTTTTGCAGGTTCACCAGCACCACCGGCACGTCCAGATCCCGGACGGCGGGGAGCAGATTGTAGCTGGTGGCGTAGGTCAGCAGCTGGAGGATCACCAGGTCCACATCCGCGGCCCGGAATTTGTCCCCGGCGGCCTGGGCCAGCTCCTTGGTGGTGACAAGCCCGCCGTCGATCAGCTCCACCGTGTCCGGCAGGGTCTTCTTAAAATCGGCGTACTGGCCCTGAAATTCCGGCACCAGGCTGGGGAACTGGGGTAGATAGGCCCCCAGGGCGATGGCGAATACGCCTACTCTGGCTTTGGTTTCCACTAACATGGCGTTACCTCCTTGATGTCAAAGCTGTTTTTCACGGCCTCCCTGGCCGATTGCAGACTGTCAAATTCGCCACCGGCGATCATCTGGACGATAAGATTGCCAATTGCAGTGCCCTCCACCGGGCCGGTATAGACGGGCAGGCCCGTGGCGACGGCGGTCATTTGGTTGAGATAGCCGTCCTGGCACCCGCCGCCGACGATGTTCACGCTGGTGTATTGTTTTCCCGTGAGCTGACGCAAGCCCTCGATGGCGTCCTTGTAACACCTTGCCAGGCTGCGGTACACCGTCTGCATAATCTCCCCCACGGTGGCGGGCACCGGCTGGCCCGTTTGGGCGCAGAAGGATTGAATGGCGTCGATCATGCTGTCGGGGGCGAGAAAACAGTCGTCGTTGGCGTCCACCATGGAGGGAAAGTCCGCTGCCTTTTTCGCTTCCTCGATGAGATCCGGGAAGGAATAGGTCCGCCCGGAAGCATGGGCGCTGGTCTTGCCCGCCACATAGGCAACGCCATTTAGCTCCCGGCGAATGGACTGGATCATCCACAGGCCCATGATGTTCTTGAGGTAGCGGAACCGATACCAGGCCCCGCCCTCGTTGGTGAAGTTTTGCAGGCGGCTGGCCTCGGTGGTGATGGGCGCTTCATTTTCCACCCCCAGCAGGCTCCAGGTGCCGCTGGACAGGTACACCGCCCGGTCGTCCTGGGCGGGCACCGCCAGAAAGGCAGAGCCGGTGTCGTGGGTGGCGGGCAGGACCACGGTGGTGTTGAAGCCCACGATCTCCTGAATTTCGGGGGTCAGGTCTCCGACCACGGTCCCCGGCATGGACAGCGCCCCAAAGAGCTTCCCCGGCAGGCCCAGCCGGGCGATCAATGCCTTATCCCAGGTCTTGTCCGCCGCGTTCACCAGGCTGGTGGAGGTGGCGTTGGTGTACTCCTGCTTCTTTACCCCGGTGAGCCTAAAGTTAAAGTAGTCCGGGATCATCAGCAGGCTCTCCGCCCGCTCCAGCTGCTCCGGGCGCTCCTGTTTCAGGGCCATGAGCTGATAGACGGTGTTGAAGGTCTGGTACTGGATGCCGGTACGGGCATACAGCTCGCTCCGGGCCACGATGGCGTCCACCAGGGTGTCCATCCCGGCGGTGCGGCCGTCCCGGTAGGCCACCGCGTCGCCGATCTGGTTCCCATCCCCATCCAGAAGCACATAGTCCACCGCCCAGGTGTCGATGCCCATGGTATCGGGAATTTTACCCAGGGCCTTGCACTGCCGCATTCCTTCCAGAATGCCCTGCCAGAGATTCTCCATATCCCAGCAGTCGTGGCCGTTCCGGCGGAGCTGGCGGTTTTCAAACCGGTACACCTCCTCCAAAATCAGCCGACCGTCCTCCACATGGCCCAGGATGTGCCGGCCGGAGGACGCGCCGATGTCCACCGCCAAATAATAGTCTCCCATACACTGCCTCCTTTTTGAATTACGAATAGGCGTCGATCCGGTCCGCGTAAGTAGACCAGAAATAGTTGGTTTTATAATCCGGCAGGGCGTTCTCCGGCACCAGGATCCGGGCGGAGGTCCCCTCCAGCAGGTCCTGCCCTACCCGGCAGGCCCCCGGATCTAAAGCGGTGAGCCGAATTTCCCCCAGGGCGCCGCAGCCGGAGAAGGCTCCGTCGTCGATGGCGCGGATATTGCCCTGGACCGTCACCCGCTCCAAGCTCTCGGCCTGGGAGAAGGCCCCGGCGGCGATGGCCACCACCGGCTTTCCCTCCCAGGAGGCGGGCACCGTCAGCTTCTGCCGGGTCCGGCCCTCCGGGGTCAGGCCCGTCACCGTCAGACCGGAATCGTCTTCGGTATAGGTAAAGCATCCGGCGTCGGTATTATCCCCCTCCTGAATCGTCTGATCCAAGGCGGGCAGGGCGGGCAGGGCGATTTGGGTGGGGCTGCTGTCCCCCAGCATGGCCTTGATGTTGCGGGCCAACAGGCGGGTGTAGACCGTCTTTCCGCTGGAATTGAGATGGAAATTGGTGTCGAAAAACCACCCGGCAGGGAGAATACTGTCCCTGGGGTCCCCCATGATGGGCAGGCCCAGCTTTTCCGTCACCGCCTGGCAGAAGTCCTCGATCCCCTGGGTCTGGGCCGCCAGAGCGTTCATGGGACAAAAGCCGTACCACACCTGGGCCCCCCGTGCCTCCAGGGCCCGGCGGTAGGCCGCCACCTGCCGGACAAAGTCCTCCGTCAACATGGCAGGGTCAAATTCGATGGGGGTATCAACGTCATAGCCGCCCGGCATCCGGTTGGAAACGCAGATGGGACTGACCACGTCCCCGTATTCGTTGAAAACGCTCTTTCGGTAGACACCCTGAGGCTCCGGCCGGGTCCCCGCGAGAAAGTAGGCCCATTTTTCCCCGGCAAATTCCGGAAACGCCCCGGCCAGCCGGGCCAGCTTCTCCCCCGGAAGGGAAAATAGCAGATCGTAGGCCCCGTCCAGCCCCTGCCAGGCGATCGCCGGGTCAAAAAAGCCGGAAAGAGTCTGCCTCTGCTGCTCTGGCAGGAGGATCACAATGTCCCCCTCCCGGATCAGCGGCTCCGACAGGTCCAGCATCACCGTGGTGCCCAGGGCGGCGTACATGCCGAAGTTGACCACCCGGTATTCCGGCAGC
>CANRQC010000171.1 GCA_947632695.1 uncultured Oscillospiraceae bacterium
CGAGCAGGTGCTGACCAGAACAAAAATGAAAATGCCGATGGTGGAGGCCAGGGAGTAGTCGTTCCGGTTCACGGTCAGCTTGTACAGCCACGTCACCAGCAGGTCCGTTTTGCCCGCCTGGTAGTAGTCCAGGGAGAAGGGGCCGCCGGCAGTCAACAGATAGATCACATTGAAATTGTTGAAATTGGTCACAAAGGTCGTGATCGTCGCGGGAGCGGTAACAAAGATCATATATGGCAGGGTAATGGACGTGAATTTCTTGATTGGACCCGCTCCGTCAATTTCCGCGCTTTCATAAAGCTCCGCCGGAATGTTCATCAGCACCCCGGAGAAGGTCATCATCGTGTAGGGGATGCCGATCCACATATTGACCACCACGACCACGATCCTGGCCAATGTGGGGTCCAGCAGGAACGGCAGCGGCTGGCTGATCAGCCCCAGCTTTTGAAGCAGCACATTTACCGCGCCGGCAGGCTCCAGCGCCCGGGAGATCAAAAGCAAACTGACGAACTGAGGAATCGCGATGGCGATAATGAAACAGGTACGCCAAACCTGCTTCAGCTTCACCATCTTGTTATTGATGGCGACGGCCAACAGCATCCCCAGAATGTAGTTGGTAAAGGTGGCGAGAATCGCCCAAACAATGGTCCAACCCAAAAGGCCGAAGAAGGTATGGGTCTTGATCTCGTTGCCCAGGAAAATATCCGTCACATTGGTCATGCCGACCCATGTGAACAGGTTGCCGGGGGGCTGATGATCCGCGTCAAAATTGGTAAACGCGATAAGGATCATGAAAATGATCGGCAGCAGCGTAAACAGTACCAATGTGAGCATGGGCATGGCGAGCAGGGTCACATGAAACCGCTCGTGCGCCAGGCTCTTTAGATCGTCCCGGAAACCGGCGACCCGCCGGCCCTGCTCCGTACTCTGCTGCGCGTTCCAGGAATCCCGGATGTTGGAATACCAAATGTAGACAAATACGATCACAACCGCCAGGGAAAGCACGCTGTACAGTAAAATGAGCATGGAGTTATCGCCGGGGAACCGCTGGAAGATCTGCAGCTCCTCATTCCATACTTTTTTCTGCGTCTCCGTACCCAGGGTATTTAATTTGCTGAGATAGGGTAGGGCAAAGCTCCCGAAGAAATAGAAGAACCCTATTTCTGTCAGAACGTAGATCAAACCCCGGGCATACTGCTTATATCGGATGCAGCCTGCCCCCATAACAAAAAAGGAGAGACGGGTCCAGATGCTGCCCTTTGCCGCGGCGGAAAAAAGTGCGCTGGGCCTATTCTTTCTGCGCATGATACACCTCCTCTGACGCAGGAGAAAAGGGGCCGTTGCCAGCCCCTTTCCCGAAATGAAGATGATCTTAGCCTGCCAGAGCCTGCGTGACAAACTGGTCCAGCATTGCTTGTAGATCCGCGGTAGAGTGGGCTTCCAGCTCGGCGCCGAAGGCTTCGGCAGGCGTCCAGAAGCCGCCGAGAACCATCTGGGAGATCGCGAATTCACTCTGGGCGCTCAGCGCCTGGAGCGCCAGGTTGGAGGCAATGGTTTCATCGGCCAGGGCGTTGACATTGGAGGGCCCGTAGTTCAGGACCTTGTAGCGCTCGATCTGAGCGGCCTCGCTGGTCAGGTATTCCGCCAGCTCCATGGCGTCCACGGGATAGGCGGTCTGGGAGTTGACCCCGTAGATTTTGCAGCCCAGGAAGGAACCCATCTGGACCTGCTTTCCGTCGCAGGTGAAGGTGGGCAGCTTGCAGCAGCCATAGTTGTCGCCCAGCTTCTTCTGGATGGCGGCGGCACTCCAAGTGCCGGAAACGCCGCAGGCGATCGTGTCGCCAATGCCGCCGGCCAGAACGGAATCGTCGCCGGTCACAAACGCGGGATCGTTGCAGAACGCGCGGATCGCTTCTGCGGCGGCCAGGCCGTTGGCGTTGTTAAAGTCGATGACCTGCTTGCCGTCTTCGATGGTCAGGGTGCAGCCGTTGCCCAGGAAGAAGGAAGCCAGATACCAGCCGTTGGAGATGTCCATGTGGACCTGCTTGCCGGCGGCGTTGGCGGCGGCCAGAATGCCGTCCAGAGTGGCCAGATCCTCCTCGGTAAAGACGGATTTGTCATAATAGAGGAAGTAGCCGTTGTCGGAGGTCATGGGGTAGCCGTACAGCGTGCCTTCATAGGAGGCCGCGCCGATGGAGCCGGGCGTGTTGGCGGCAATGATCGCCTCGGTGTTGCGGGTCACCTCGTACAGAGCGTCCGCCTTGACCAGATCGACCAGCTGATCGTCCGCGAACAGGAACACGTCCGCCGCCGCGGCGGGATCTTCCAGATAACGGGACTTCCCGTCAACCGCGCCAACAGCGCCGTACTCAAAGGTGTATTCCTTCTCGGGATGGGCGGCGGCAAATTCGTTGCAGAGCTTTTCGGTCAGCTCCAGCTCGCCCTGGTCCGCCCAGACCTTCAAAGTGACCTTTTCCTTTTCCGTAGGGGTTTCGGAAGGATCGGGGGTTTTGGAGGGATCGGGGGTATTGGCCTGCCCCTTGGTTTCTTCGGTGGAGGGATTGGTTTCGGTGGTCGTGTTGGCGCATGCCGATAGCACGCATACGGTCATCAATACTGCCAACAGCAGCGCAATGATCTTTTTCATATTCTTCCGCTCCTTTTTATTTTTCTCACAAAAGGCGGAGGCCTTTTGTTTCTGTCATTGTACATATTGCGAACAAGCAAGTCAACTAAAATATAGGAAAGCGTTTTCCCGGCGGCCGGGCCTCATAGGCCGTCGAAATCCGCGCCGCAGTAAACAAAGAAATACGGCGTGTAGGGAAAGAGAAAAAGGGAATAAAAAAAGAGCGGGAGTGCAGCCCACGGACGAACCGAAGGCCGCGCTCCCGTTTTGGGATAAAAAGACCGTTGGCTTTTTCACCGGGGAGCCGGTGGAGGGCGGTCAATTTTTCGGTATTCAGTTTTAATGGGACGATGATAAACGGAAACTTAGCTTTTCATCGCCTGAAATTCATCTTGAAGTAATCCGTACAAATACAGGTCTACCCAATTCCCCTCATTGTTTTGCGTCTGACTTCTCTGTACTCCCTCGCGCTTCATGCCCAGCTTTTCCATCAATCCAACTGACTTCACACCGTCAATGGCTTCTGCAACTACTTTATGCAATTTCATGTCAGAAAAGCCGTATTTCATTACTGCGGAGCAGGACTCATACGCATAACCCTGACGCCAATATTTTTTATTAAATATCCAGCC
>CANRQC010000172.1 GCA_947632695.1 uncultured Oscillospiraceae bacterium
ATTGCCCTTCACCTGGCAGATCCGGGCGGCGGCGTCGGTCTGCTCCAGCAGCAGCCGCACCTCCTCCGGGTCGGTCTGGGGCTGTAGCTGCCGGCAGGCAGCCTTCCCCTCCTGGCTTCCGGCCCCCTGGGCCAGCTGTTCCAAAACCTGGTCCAGCTCCAATTTCAGCAGCGAACGCTGATATAATTCAGACATGGTTATCTCCGATACCTTCCATAAGTAGTGATTTGTAAAAATCCAGGGTTGAAAAACCCCGTTCCAGCTGGGTGGCCAGATACGCCTCCGTCACCCGGGCCAAGCCCTTGCAGCGCTCCTCCGGCAAGCGGAAGGAAAAGATCTTCTTCGCCGGGCAGCTGCACAAATACCGCATGGCCGCCAGCTCCCCGGGAGTGATGGGCATCCGCAGCCCGCCGGACCGGTCGTCCCGACACCCGGCGCACTCCAAATGCCCGGCGGACAGGTCGAACCGGTCGGCGTCCGGCCTTCCGCAGACATGGCAGCCCGTCAGATCCGGCGTATACCCCGCCAGGCAGGCCCCCCGCAGCTCGAACACCGCCTTCACCATGGCCTGCGGCAGGGAAAGGGCCGTCAGCGCATGGAGGCAGTTCAGCGTCAGGCTCAGCAGCTCCGGGTTGGGCAGATCCTCCTGGGACATGACCTCCGCCGCCTGGGCGAAATAGGTCCCCAGGGCTAATCTTTCCAGATCCTTCCGCAGGCCCAGAAAGGGCTCCACCGGGACCGCCTCGTTGATGGTGTACATCCCCTTATACTCGAACAGGGTGAACTCCCCCAGGGTCAGCAGCTGGCACACCCCCGCCAGAGGGCTGTTCCGGCGGCGAAGGCCCCGGGCCTTCACCGTCAGCTTTCCGTGGCTGCCGGTGAGCAGGGTCAGCAGCGCGTCCCGGTCATTGTAATCCGTGATCCGCAGGACCAGTCCCCGGATGGTCAAATACATGGTCTTCCTCCCTGCGTTTGGCCTGATGGTACATCAGGTACGCCTCCGGCGCGCCGGTCTCCCAAAACAGTTGCCAAAGCTCCTGTGCGTTCATGTTCATCCCTCCGGGAATAGCTTTCGCAGCGCGGAAGGAATTAGTCCTGGAAAAAAATGCTTCTTCAATCCTTGTCGGTGTAGCCGAAACCCCGCACCAGGCGGTCGCTTTCCCGCCAGTTCTCTTTGACCTTCACCCAGGTGGTCAAATAGACCCGCTCGCCCATGAACTTTTCGCAGTCCGCCCGGGCCAGGGTGGAAATTTTTTTCAGCATGGCCCCCTGCTTGCCAATGATAATTCCCTTGTGGCTGGCCTTTTCGCAGTAGATGGTGGCGTCGATATCGATAATGCCGTTGTCCCGCTGGGAAAACCGCTCGATCTCCACCGCCGTGCCGTGGGGGATCTCCTTATCCAGGCACCAGAGCAGCTTTTCCCGGATGATCTCCGCCATCACCTGACGCTCGGGCTGATCGGTGGTGGCGTCCTCGGGAAAGAGGAACGGGCTCTCCTGGGCGTATTTTCCGCACTGGACCAGCAGCTCCTCCAAACCGTCCCCGGTTTTGGCGGAGATGGGGATGATGGCGTCGAAATCCGCCGCCTGGGCGTAGACCGCCATCACCTCCAGCAGACGGTCCTTCTCCACGGTGTCGATCTTGTTGATCACCAGCACGGCGGGGCAGCCGCTGGCCTTGATCTGGGCCAGAAGCCCCTCCTCCTGAGGCCCCACATGGGCCACCGGCTCCACCACCAGAAAGGCGGCGTCCACATCCGCGATGGACTCTCTGGCCACAGACACCATGTAGTTTCCCAGCTTGGTCCTGGGCCGGTGGAAGCCCGGCGTGTCCAGAAACACATACTGGGTATCTCCTTTGGTCAGCACCCCCCGGATCCGGTTCCGAGTGGTCTGGGGCTTGTTGGACACAATGGCGATCTTCTCCCCCACCAGGGCGTTGAGCAGGGTGGACTTGCCCACGTTGGGCCGGCCGGAGAGGGTGATCAGCGCGATTTTAGTTGACATAACATTACCTCGTCACGATTCGGACTTTTTCTTTTTGGTCGTCTTTTTCTTCTTATCCGGCTCCACTAGCTCCGTCAGATCCTGCTCGTAGGACAATCCCGTTCCCGGCAGGCTCACGGTGGCCTTGGTCTTCCCGGTAGCGCTGCGGCCCACCCGGAAACCCTTCACGCCCATGCTGAAGCCCACCCCGGACTTGCTGAAATTGATCCGCAGGGGCCCAATATTGATGCTCTTCCGAAATTTCAGTCCCATAGCGATCTCCTTTTCTATGTACGCCCCATACCGCGGAGGGTGGCGGCGATTGCCTCCTCCCGGGCCCGCATCCTGGCCTTTTCCGGCCCCTCGTCCAGATGGTCATACCCCAGCAGGTGGAGCATGGAGTGGATGGTCAGATACCCCACCTCCCGGCGGAGGCTGTGGCCGTACTCCTTGGCCTGGCTTGCCGCCCGGCTCAGGCAGAGGCACATGTCCCCCAGGGGGCACATCCCGGTGTCCGGGTCCAGATATTCCTCCCAGCTCTCCGGCAGCGCCCCGGGGACGAGGGAGAACATGGGAAAGCTCAGCACATCCGTGGGGGCGTCTACCTTTCGCCCCGCTTTGTTCACCGCCTGGATGCCCTTCTCATCAGTCACCAGCACATTGATCTCACAGCTGACCGGCACTCCCTCGGCACTCAGGACCGCGTCCACGCAGGAGCGGATGATCCCTTCCACCTGGGGCTTGCGCAGGGTGAACACATCAAACTGGATATTCACCTGATTCATGTCGTTTTCCTCCTGCCTCTGACCTGTTTTTTCTCTTTTTTGGGTTCCTGGGGCTTGTCCGCCCGCTCATAAGCGTTGATGATCTCCTGGACCAGGGCGTGGCGCACCACGTCGGCGGAGGTCAGGCGGCAGATGGCGATATCCCGGACCCCTTCCAGCACCCGAACGGCGTCCTTCAGCCCGGACACCTTGTCCCCCGGCAGATCGATCTGGGTCACGTCCCCGGTGATGACGATCTTCGACCCGAAGCCCAGCCGGGTCAGAAACATTTTCATCTGCTCCCGGGTGGTGTTCTGGGCCTCGTCCAAAATGATGAAGCTGTCGTCCAGGGTCCGGCCCCGCATATAGGCCAGGGGGGCGACCTCGATGGAGC
>CANRQC010000173.1 GCA_947632695.1 uncultured Oscillospiraceae bacterium
CAGCTTGTCGTTGCCAGCGGCCACCTCCACGCCGTCCACCGTGGCGATGACGCCCCGGCCGCTGATTTCTTGGATCTGGCTGACCCGGGCGCGGTCCGGCTTTTTGCCGTAGGCCCGCTGGAGGCTCTTGCTGATGGGATGGGAGGACGCGCTCTCCGCCAGAGCGGCGTACTCGATGAGTTTCGCCTCCTCCAGTTCACTGTGGTGGACGCCGTTCACCTCAAAGACGCCTTGGGTCAGGGTGCCGGTCTTGTCAAACACCACCACCTTGGTCTGGGAGAGGATCTCCAGGTAGTTGGAGCCCTTTACCAGAACGCCCTCCTGACTGGCCCCGCCGATGCCGGCAAAAAAGCTGAGAGGGATGCTGATGACCAACGCGCAGGGACAGCTGATGACCAGGAAGGTCAGGGCCCGGTAGACCCAGGTGCCCCAGTCCGCCGGCAGCCCCATGGCCAGCATCCGAACCAGCGGCGGCAGGACCGCCAACGCCAGAGCGCTGTAACAGACGGCGGGGGTGTAGATTTTGGCAAACTTGGAGATGAAGTCCTCGGATTTGGACTTGCGGGAGCTGGCGTTTTCCACCAGATCCAGAATCTTGGACACGGTCGACTCGCCAAACTCCTTTGTAGTTTTGATTTTCAGCACACCGGTCAGGTTGATGCACCCGCTGATGATCTCGTCTCCCGTCTTGACTTCCCGGGGCAGGCTCTCGCCGGTGAGGGCGCTGGTGTTCAGGCTGGAGTTGCCCTCTGTGATGACGCCGTCGATGGGCACCTTCTCGCCGGGCTGCACCACGATCACGGTCCCGATCTCCACTTCGTCCGGGTCCACCTGTTCCAGCGCGCCATCCCGCTCAATATTGGCATAGTCGGGCCGGATATCCATGAGATTGCTGATGTTGCGGCGGCTCTTGCCCACGGCGTAGCTCTGAAACCACTCGCCGATCTGGTAGAACAGCATGACCGCGATGGCCTCCAGATAGTCGCCGTTCTTATAGATCGCCAAGGCCATCGCCCCCACCGTGGCCACCGCCATCAGGAAGTTTTCGTCGAACACCCGCCGGTTCAGAATGCCCTTGACGGCCTTCCGCAGAATGTCATAGCCGATGAGAAAATAATCCGCCAGATAGAAGGCGAACCGCAGCCAGCGCCCGGCGGCCGGGAACAAGACCGTGTCCAGCCGGGTGAACGCCGCCGCCGGGATGAGCTGGAGGACCAGCAAGATCACGGAGGCAATGAGAATGCGGGTCAGCATGACCTTTTGCTTTTTGGTCATGCCACTATCTGGGCGTGTACCCACGAGAAAGCGAAACACCGCCGCCGTCAGGATCACGGCCGCCAACAGGATATCGATCACGATTTCTTGCATTACGATTCCCTCCTTGTTTACTCCGGTTCAATCAAGCGTTTTCCCGCCTGGGCGGTGGGGTTACAGGAAGATTTCGCAGTCCGGCTCCACCTTTTTGCAGGCTTTGAGGACGTTTTGCATCACGGCCTTGGGCTCCTGACCCTCGCCGAACTCCACGATCATTTTCTGCGTCATGAAGTTGACGGTGGCGGACTGGACGCCGGCGGTCTTCCGGGCGGCATCCTCCATCAGGTTGGCGCAGTTCGCGCAATCTACTTCGATCTTGTACGTCTTTTTCATGGAAAATTCCTCCTGCTTAAAATAATTATTGATTTTATGATTAAGCACTTGATTAATCATTGTGGTCATAGTATAATTCAGACAGAGCCGCAAGTCAAGGGCGGCGGAGGATTCTCTGCCAAATGGGCGAAAGGAATTCCTGTTTTGGCGAAATGGCGGGAAGGGGACAATTCTATGAGCAATATGCACCTGCCCCACCAGCACGGGGAGGGAGAGGAGACCATTCGGATTCAGGCGCAGCTGCGCCGTGTGGAACATTTCCAGACCGTGGCGGAGGTGTTCCGCCAGTTGGGCGACGCCACCAGAATCCGTATTTTCTGGCTCCTGTGTCATTGCGAGGAGTGTGTGGTCAATATCTCCGCCATGCTGGAGATGTCCAGCCCGGCGGTATCCCACCATCTGCGTCCGCTCAAGGACAGCGGTCTCATTATCAGCCGCCGGGAGGGGAAGGAGGTCTACTACCGGGCGTCCGACACGCCCCAGAGCCGGCTTCTCCACCAGATGATCGAGCAGGTGATGGAGATCACCTGCCCGGAGCAGGATGGGCCGGCGGCGCCCGCAGAGGAATACCTGCCGGATCAGTTTGCCATCGCCCGGCAGGTTCATGACGAACTTCTGCAAAATATCGGGCGCCGAATCACCATTGAAGAGCTCTCCAAACAATACCACGTCAACCCCACCACCCTGAAGGCGGCGTTCAAGTCTGTCTACGGCACCTCGCTGGCGGCGCATATCCGGGAGCACCGGATGGAGGAGGCCGCAAGACTGCTGCGTACGACGCCCATGCAGATCGCGGAAATCGCGCAGGCGGTGGGCTATGACAGCCAGAGCAAATTCACCGCCGCGTTTAAGGCTTTCTACCACATCCTGCCCCGGGATTACCGGAAGCAGCCGTGACAGCCGCGCCCCACGGCGCCAGTGAACAGACACAGACCGAAAAAGCGCCCGCATTCTCGCCGCTTGAGAATGAGGGCGTGATCTTTGATTTGTTAGGCGTCCGCCGCTTCCTCCAGCTGCCGCAGGAGAATGCCTGCGGCGGTCCCGGCGGCCTCCACCTTTAGATAATGCTCCGCCGCGCCATTGCAGAGGACCTTACATGCGGCCGGAAACTCCTCATCTGCCAGCCACAGGCGCAGCTCCAGCGGGAAATTGGGCAGAAAGGAAAACCCCGCGGAAAAGTCCGCCTTTCCCGCTGTCGGCACACCGTTTAAGCGTACAGCCGCGGCAGTCAGCGCTTCGACGCGCAGCCGCCCCAGCTTCCTTTGGACAAACCGGTCGTTCTCCTGGTCGAAGCTGCCGCCGCGAATCAGGCCGCCCGCCCGGAATTCCCGGAGGGAGATTTGTCTCTCCGTCAGCGGGCTCCCATCGGCCTCCGTCAGGTATTGCAGCGCGATCAAATGGTGCCACATTTCCAGGGGCGTATCGACAGCGCCGTCCGGCCAATGGACGCGAATCGGCCGACCCAAGGTCT
>CANRQC010000174.1 GCA_947632695.1 uncultured Oscillospiraceae bacterium
GGTTGTGGTGACTTTATTCTAACAAACTCAATCGCCTTTTTCTAGCTATTCGGTCTCACATCAATTGTAATGCTACATTTTCTTCCGGGGGAGAGGGGAATTTTGGGTTGACAAGGCGGGAAAAATGTGGTATCTTTTCAGAAATAGAGTCGCAGAGATGGGGAGGTCCCGCTCCCGGGTTTCGCAGAGAGTGCGCGGGTGGTGAAAGCGCATGAAACCTGTCGCGGGATGTCGCCCCGGAGCGAAGCCGCCCGAAGGAGAAGTAGGGAGGCCCGGGTCCGCCCGTTAAAGCGGGTTTGAGCGGCTTTTGCCGAAAAATCAGGTGGTACCGTGAGATTTGTCGATCTCGCCCTGAGCGTTCCCGCTCGGGGCGTGTTTTTTTGCATGCAACTTTCCCTCAAAACCCTTCAAAACCATGAAAAAAGGAGTAAATTATGACCAGACAGTTGCACAAGGTCTATGAGCCCCAGCAGGTGGAGGCCCGAATCTACAAGATGTGGGAGGAGGGGGGCTACTTCCGTCCCTCCCAGGCCGAAGGGGCCGAGCCCTTCACCATCGTCATGCCGCCCCCCAACGTCACCGGCCAGCTCCACATTGGCCACGCCATGGACGACACCCTCCAGGACACCCTGATCCGGTTCAAGCGGATGCAGGGCTACTCCGCGCTGTACCTGCCCGGCACCGACCACGCCGGCATCGCCACCCAGATCAAGGTGGAGGAGGTGCTGCGCAATCAGGAGGGCAAGACCCGCTACGACCTGGGCCGGGAAAAGTTCCTGGAACGGGTCTGGGCCTGGAAGAATCAGTACGGCAACCGGATCGTGGAGCAGCAAAAGAAGCTGGGCGTCTCCGCCGACTGGGACCGGGCCCGGTTCACCATGGACGAGGGCTGCTCCAAGGCGGTGCGGGAGGTGTTCGTCTCCCTCTACGAAAAGGGCCTGATCTACAAGGGAAACCGGATCATCAACTGGTGCCCCCACTGCGTCACGGCGTTGTCCGACGCGGAGGTGGAGTATGTAGACAAGCCGGGCCACCTGTGGCACATCCGCTACCCCCTGACCGACGGCTCCGGCGAGGTGGTGGTGGCCACCACCCGGCCCGAGACCATGCTGGGCGATACCGGCGTCTGCGTCAACCCCAACGATCCCCGGTACACTTCCATCGTGGGCAAAACGGTGACGCTGCCCCTGGTGGGCCGGGAGATCCCAGTGGTTGCCGACGACTACGCCGAGATGGACTTCGGCACCGGCTGCGTGAAGATGACCCCCGCCCACGACCCCAACGACTTCGAGGTGGGCCTGCGGCATGATCTGCCGGTGATCCGGGTGATGGACGACTACGGCCGGATCAACGCCGAGGGCGGGGCCTATGAGGGCCTGGACCGGTACGAGGCCCGGGAAAAGATCGTGGCCGATCTGGAGGCCCAGGGGTATCTGGTGAAGGTGGAGGAGTATTCCCACAACGTGGGCACCTGCTACCGCTGCCACAACGACGTGGAGCCCATCGTCTCCGACCAGTGGTTCGTGAAAATGAAGCCCCTGGCCCAGGAGGCCATCCGGGTGGTCCAGGAGGGGCAGACCAAGTTTGTCCCCGAGCGGTTCAGCAAGACCTACCTCAACTGGATGGAGAACGTCCGGGACTGGTGCATCTCCCGGCAGCTCTGGTGGGGCCATCAGATCCCCGCCTGGACCTGCGACGACTGCGGACACATCACCGTGTCCCGGGAGGATCCCCAGGTCTGCGAAAAATGCGGCAGCCGCCACATTCAGCGGGACCCGGATGTGCTGGACACCTGGTTCTCTTCCGCTCTGTGGCCCTTCTCCACCCTGGGCTGGCCGGAGGACACCCAGGATCTCCGGCGGTACTATCCCACGGATGTACTGGTGACGGGCTACGACATCATCTTCTTCTGGGTGTCCCGGATGATCTTCTCCGGCTGCGCCCATACCGGGCAGACCCCCTTCCACACCGTGCTGATCCACGGCCTGGTCCGGGACGACAAGGGCCGGAAAATGTCCAAAAGCCTGGGCAACGGCATCGATCCCCTGGAGATGATCGACCGCTTCGGCTGCGACGCCCTGCGGCTGAACATGATCATGGGCAACTCCCCGGGAAACGATATGCGCTTCTATGTGGAGCGGACCGAGGCCATGCGGAATTTCGCCAACAAGCTGTGGAACGCCAGCCGGTATGTGCTGATGAACCTGGAGGAGGACGGGGCGTACCCGCTGCCGGACCGGGCGCGGCTCACCATCGCGGACAAGTGGGTGCTGTCCAAGCTGAACACCCTGATTTCCGAGGTCACGGAGAACTTAGAAAAGTACGAGCTGGGCGTGGCGGTTCAGAAGGTCTACGACTTCGTGTGGGACACCTACTGCGACTGGTATATCGAGCTGACCAAGGCCCGGCTCTACAGCGACGACCCGGCCCAGAAGGAGACCGCCCTGGGGGTGCTGGTGTATGTTTTGGACCAGACCCTGCGGCTGCTCCATCCCTTCATGCCCTTCATCACCGAGGAGATCTGGCAGAGCCTGCCCCATGAGGGCCCGGCGCTGATCGTGGCGTCCTGGCCGGTTTATGACCCGGCCCTGGCCTTCCCCACGGAGGAGGGGCACATGGAGTCGGTGATGAACGCCATCCGCTCCATCCGGAACCGGCGGGCGGAGATGAACGTGCCGCCCTCCAAGAAAGCGGCCCTCTATGTCCTGGCCGCCAATCCCCAGGTGTTCGCCGAGGGGGAGGGCTTCATCCAGCGGCTGGCCTATGCCGACAAGGTGACGCTGATCCAGGCCGAGCCGGAAAATTTGGACGGCATGGTGTGCTGCGCCACGGCCGACGCCAAGCTCTACATCCCCCTGGGGGACCTGGTGGATGTGGCCAAGGAGCTGGAGCGGGTGGACAAGGAGCTGGAAAAGGCCCGGAAAAACCTAACAAGCCTGGAGGGCAAGCTCTCCAACGAGAAATTCGTCTCCCGGGCCCCGGAGGCGGTGGTGGCTGCCGAGCGGGAAAAGGCGGAGAAGGCTCGGACTCTGATCGCACAGCTGGAGCAGAGCCGGCAGGCTCTGGCGGCCCT
>CANRQC010000175.1 GCA_947632695.1 uncultured Oscillospiraceae bacterium
CGGCGGCAAAGACCAGGGGCACCTGATGGGCCCGGGCCTGGCGCAGGCCGGGGAGGGCGGTTTGGAGGGTCTTTTCGTAGTGGGGCGCAGGGCCGGTCCAGGTCCAGATGCCCCCGGCGAAGGCTTTGGGGGCGGCGAAGGCCTCGTGCATGGCAAGCATTCGGTCGTAGGTGGCCTCGTCGTGGTGGTAGTAGTCCCAGTAGACCAGGGTGATGTCCTCCGGCGCCTGGGCCACCACCTGTTCCGGCACCGAAGGGGCGTCGTAATAGCCCTCGCTGGGGCTACTAAGACGGAAATACATATCGCTCCACATCATGGCGGAAAGCCCCAGCTCCCGGACGGCGGCCCCCACATTTTTCAGGTGCAGCTGCATCAGCTGGAAGGCGGGGGTATAGGGGTGGCGGTGCATATACACGCCCTTGCCCAGGAAGAAGGCCTCGTCCAGGCCGATGTGGATCCGCTTGGAGCGGTAGGGGGTGGAGGCGGACGAAAGCATGGCCCGGATAAAGGCCAGACTGGCCTCATCGTCCACCAGAAGCACCTCCTCGGTGTCCTTCATGTGGGCCATGGCGGGCCAATGGAGGGCCCGGTTCAGGTGCCCCAGAGTCTGGATGCAGGGGCACAGCTCGATGCCCAGGGCGTCGGCGTAGTCGTCCAGCTTGGAAAGCTCCTCTTTGCTGTACCGGCCCCGGAGGTAGCCGAAGTAGGGGTAGCCCTCCACCTCGTAGGTGTCCTCGGTGTACATCATCCCCAGGTCCATGCCCAGCATGGCCATTTTTCGGAAGAAATACCGGAGGGTCTCGGGCTTTAATACCGCGTTGCGGGAGCAGTCGAACATAATGCCCAGGGTCTCAAAGCAGGGCTTCTGGACCAGGGAGACCCTTTTCCCCCAGTGCTGGGCCAGCAGGGACAGGCCCCGGAAGCACTCCACGGGCTTGCCCCAGACGATTTGGGCCCCCTGGGCGTCCGTCTCCAGGACAAGCCCCGGCCCTTGGCGGAAGGTCACGGGGAATCCCCCGTCGTCCCGGGCAAAGCCCAGGTCTCCCGCCAGGCAGGCGAACCCCTCCTCAAACCGGGGGGGCAGCTGGCCCAGAAGGTGGATGCCATGGACCTTTTCCATCACTTGACCTCCTTGATTCGGACGGGCCGGTGCTCGGCGGCGGACTGATAGGCTCCCAGCACGATCTGCAGGGCCTTTTTCCCCTCCTGGGCATCGATCAGCAGCTCCCCGTTGCCCAAAATGGCCTGGGTGAAGTTCGCCACCTGCTGGATGTGGCCCAGTCCGCTGATCTTGGTGGGGTCGGAGCTGCTCCGGCTGTCGGCCATGCCGCACGCCTCATGGGGCAGGCCCTTGTCGTCGGCCACGTCCCAGAGCAAAATCCGGTCCTCCTCCAGAATGATGGTCCCCTCTTTTCCGCACAGCTCCAACCGCCGGCAGAAGCCGGAGTACATACTGGTGGTGGCCTGGATGACCCCCACCGCCCCGTTGTGAAACTCCGCCACGGCGCTGAGGGTGTCCTCCACCTCGATGTTCCGGGCCAGGGTCTTGGAGCAGGCATAGATGGTATCGATGGGACCGGCCAGATATTGCAGCAGATCCACCCCATGGATGCCCTGGTTCATCAGCGCGCCGCCGCCATCCAGGGCCTTGGTCCCCCGCCAGGCGCCGGAATTGTAGTAGGCCTGGCTGCGGTGATACTTCATGTACAGATCGGCGCATACCAGCTTGCCCAGCACCTTCCGGTCCATGGCGTGCTTGACCTGCTGCACCGCCGGAGAAAAGCGGAGCTGGCTGATGACGCTGACCAGCACCTTTTTGGCCCGGGCCCGGCGGATGATCTGGTCGCATTCCTCCATGGTCAGGGCAATGGGCTTTTCGATCAGCACATGTCGCCCATGCTCGATGGCCTCCAGGGCATATTTCGCGTGGAGGCCGCTTGGCGTGCAGACGCACACCGCCCGCACGCTTTCGTCATCCCAGATCGCTTGGGTATCGGGATAGGCCCGGGTGCCGATCTCCTCGGCAAACCGGGCTGTTTTTTCCGGGTCCCGGCCGCATACGCCCGCTAGGGTGGCGTCGGGGCAGGCCCGGATGGCCGCGATATGATATTTGGAGATCATGCCGCAGCCGATGACAGCGTAGGTGATCTTTTCCATTTTACTCCCTCCAAATGCCTCCATCGTGTTGATAATATCGGTCGTTGAGCGGATAGAGGCCCCCCTCCGGGACGGTCCAGGGCTCTCCCCAGGCAGGACTTTCCCGGCAAAGGGCCTGCCAATTCCGGTAGTTTTGCGCGCCATTGGTTTCAAACACCCCCCGTTTCAGGCCGGGCAGGGGGGCGAGTCCGGCGGCGAAGCGTTTGTTCAGCTCCACCATGGTGGGATTTACGGTCAGGTCGGCGCAAAAGCAAGGAAGGCCCCGCTTTCCCGCCTCCTCCAATACTCCCAGGGACAGGGACACGGTCTTGGCGATGGGCTTGAGGGCCATGGCCCGGTAGCCCAGCTGGTCCATGAGAAGGGCCGCATCCTGGGGAGAATGGGCGCTTTCGTCCCCGGCCACCGTCACGGGAAGGCCGGACACGTCCTGCAAGCGGTCCTCCGGAAAGGGCTCCTCCAGCAGCAAAATAGGTTCCAAAGCCCCCATTTTGTCCGCCGCCTCCAAAAAGGCGGTCAGCCGCTGCCGGGTGTCGTAGCGCCCATTGGCGTCCAGATAGTAAACGGGGCGGCCCGACGCGGTCCAGGGGGTCTCCAGGGTAGACAGCAGTCCGTGGAGTCGTTCCAGCCGCTGAATGTCCCACTCCAGCATCTCCCGGGGGTCGTTCCGGCCTCCGGGATTGGAGCCGATCTTGATCTTGAACAGGAAGCAGCCCTGCTTGGCCAGGGTCCATACCTGCTCCTCCCCGGTGTCGTAGGAGATCAGAGGGATGGTACCCAGGGCCGGCTGTTTCCCGCCCAGGTAGGCG
>CANRQC010000176.1 GCA_947632695.1 uncultured Oscillospiraceae bacterium
CTCCTGGCCGCCGCTCTGGGGGCCCTGCTGGTGACGGTGCTGCGGTTTGGGTGCCACCTGCTTTCCGGCGTGTACAGCTGGTATGAGCTGGACAAGGTCTGGTATGCCGACGAGCCGGATCATCTGGTGTTCCAGGTGGGCTCCTGGGCCTTCTCCGCCATTTACAACGGCACTTATATGCTCCCGGAGATCATCGCCACCACCGTGGCCACCCCCATCCTGGCCAAGGCTCTGGAGAAGGTCAACAAGAAGTAAAAACTGGTAATACAGCGATCCCACAAAAGCGGCCATGTAGGAGCAATGGGCTCTTACATGGCCGCTTTTGCGTCCTATGCGCCGCGGCGCAAAAACGGATTGACATTTTGCCGGGAAGGGGGTATAATGGAGCGCAACAGAATAGGACAGTTCGTGACCATCCTGTCGGTAAACAAAACTAGGGATTTTTTGATGGGCGCTATGCGCCCATTTTTGCTGACTTGGGCGCGGACCGCGCCCATTTTTTCGTAAGGAGAAGAATCATGGACAGAAAAATTCGCTTTTTGACCCAGGCGGCCCTGATCGCCGCCCTCTACACCATCCTCACCCACCTGCAAAATCTGCTGATCCCGGACTCCGCCACCTGGGCCATCCAGTTTCGGGCTTCCGAGGCGCTGTGCGTCCTGGCGTTTTTCACGCCGGCGGCCATCCCGGGGCTGGCTGTGGGGTGCCTGGTGTTCAATCTGACCTATATCGGGGCCCTGCCCATGGATTTTCTGGTGGGGAGCCTGGCCACCCTGGGCGCCGCCTGGGCCATGTGGAAGTGCCGGGAGATTCGCTGGAAGGGCTTTCCCCTGCTGGGAATGGTGATGCCCGCCGCCTGGAACGCGGCGCTGGTTGGCTGGGAGCTGACGGTGTACATCGGCGGCGGCTTCTGGATCAACGCCCTGAGCGTGGCCCTGGGGGAGCTGGGGGTGCTGCTGACCCTGGGGTCGGCCCTCTACTTTGGCCTCAAGGTCCGAGGCCTGGAAAAGCGCATTTTCGGATAAGGATTGCCCCGCCAGCCGGCGGGGCAAAAAATTTATCCTTCCTCCACCACGATCTCCCGGAGGACCAGCCCCGGATTGCGGCGCACCGTAAAATCGATGGCCCAGAAGCTGGAAAAGACCAGCAGGTTGTTGCCCCGGTAGTCCTCCAGCAGTTCCGCGTCGGAGCCCAGGTTCAGCTCCTCCAGGTCCCCGGGGTAGCTTTCGATCCGGCGGATCTCCTCGTAGGGCAGGCTCTCCATCCGCAGGTCCACCCCGTACTCGTTTTTCATCCGGTACTCGAACACGTCGAATTGCAGGGTGCCCACCACCCCCACGACCACCTCCTCCATGCCGGAGTTGGGGGTCTTGAAGATCTGAATGGCGCCCTCCTGGGCGATCTGCTCGGTGCCCTTGACGAACTGCTTGCGCTTCATGGAGTCCTTGGCGGACACCCGGGCGAAGTGCTCCGGAGCGAAGGTGGGGATGCCGGAATAGCGGAACTTCTTCCCCGGCACGGTGACTGTGTCCCCAATGGAGAAAATGCCCGGGTCAAAGACGCCGATCACGTCCCCGGCGTAGGCCTCGTCCACGATCTCCCGCTCCGCGGCCATGAGCTGCTGGGGCTGGCTCAGGCGCATTTTTTTGCCGCCCTGGACGTGGTAGTACTCCGCCTCCCGGAGAAATTTCCCGGAGCAGATCCGCAGGAAGGCCAGCCGGTCCCGGTGGGCCTTGTTCATGTTGGCCTGGATCTTGAAGACGAAGGCGGAAAAATCCGGGTCGAAGGCGTCCACCACCCCGCAGTCCGCCGTCCGGGACAGGGGCGGGGGCGTCATCCGCAGAAATTCCTCCAAAAACGGCTCCACGCCGAAATTGGTCAGGGCGGAGCCGAAAAACACCGGGCTCAGCCGCCCCCCGCGGACCTCCTCCAGGTCCAGCTCCCGGCCGGCGGAGAGCAGCTCCACATCGTCGATGAGCTGGGCGTGCTTTTCCGGCCCCAAAATACCGTCTACCTGGGGATCGTACAGGTCGATGGCCTGCTTTTCCGCCCGGTTCTTCCCGGAAACCCCGGAGAAAAACAGAAGCTGACTGTTTTCCCGGTCGTAGACCCCCTGGAAGTCCTTCCCGGAGCCGATGGGCCAGTTCATGGCGTAGGTCTCGATGCCCAGCTCCCGCTCCAGCTCGTCCAGAAGATCGAAGGGGTCCTTGCTGTCCCGGTCCATCTTGTTGATAAAGGTGAAAATGGGGATGCGCCGCATGGCGCAGACCTTGAACAGCTTCCGGGTCTGAGCCTCCACGCCCTTGCTGCCGTCAATGACCATCACGGCGGAGTCCGCCGCCATGAGGGTGCGGTAGGTATCCTCCGAGAAGTCCTGGTGGCCCGGGGTGTCCAGAATATTGATGCAAAAGCCGCCATACTGGAACTGCATCACCGACGAGGTGACGGAGATGCCACGCTGCTTCTCGATCTCCATCCAGTCCGAGGTGGCGGCCCGGGCGTTTTTCTTGCCCTTGACCACCCCAGCCTGGGCGATGGCCCCGCCGTAGAGCAGAAATTTCTCCGTCAGGGTGGTCTTGCCGGCGTCGGGGTGGGAGATGATGGCGAAGGTCCGGCGGCGGCGGATCTCTTCCTGTAAAGTTGACATAATATTCCCTCCAAAAATCAAATCGTCATTTGTTTGGAGGAACGGCTAAATTGGCCCAAAGTGACTCATAGTGCCTCCTGTTGGGGAAAAAGAATGGATTTCCGCCTTATGGTAACACATTTTCCTGATGTTTACAAGGGGAAATTTTCACGCCGGACTGTGCTTGTGTAGCATTACAATTGATGTGAGACCGAAAGTCTAGAAAAAGGCGATTGAGTTTGTTAGAATAAAGTCACCACAACCACACTCTAACGAAAGGACTCAATCGCCATGAG
>CANRQC010000177.1 GCA_947632695.1 uncultured Oscillospiraceae bacterium
TCCTGGATCTCCAGATTGAACTCCTGGACGGCTACCACGCCCTTGTCCGTGACCTGGAGATTGACCTTCTTCTCCTCTTGCTCGTCGCCCTTCTTCTTTTTCTTCTTCTTGGTGTCGTCGCCGCTGAACGGGTAGATCTTCTTGATGTTCTTGAGCGTTAATGTCGCCATATCGCTTTCCTCCTAGAAGTTAATCAAAGATGGAGCCCATTGCCGCCACATACAGGCTCTCGATGGTTACCGTTCCCTGGGCGGCCAGGTCGATGCCATGGGAATCGGGCTCCTCGGTGTAGGCCCGAATACTGATGGCCTTGTAGTCGTTGAAGAAGCCCTCCACCAGGGACCGGTCGATGTAGATCTCCATGGTGAGCTTCCCGTCCTCTGTGGGCAGGGCCCCGGAGACGGCGCTGGCCTTGGCGCCCTCGCCCTTGTTCTCCGTGCGGCCGTTGATGGTCTGGCCGGCCACGTCGTAGCGGAAGGTGGTGCAGTCCCACTTGCCGCCCTGCTTCATGTTGATGGCAAACTCTTGGGCCTGGCTCACATCCACGGTCAGGCGGATGTAGAGCATATCCTCATCCACCGCCGCCAAGGCCGCGTTGGCCTGGTCCAGCGTGAGATTCGTTTCATCGATGAGGACAGATTCCTCCAGGGTGTGCAGGGCCTCGATGGGGGCCATTTTCAGGTCGCTGCCGTCGTCGGAAAGCCAGATCCGCCGGGCAAGCCCCACAGTGTGGGCCCAGCCGGAGGCGCCTTGCTCCGCCGCGCCCCGCTGATCCTGCATGATGCTGAACATATAGATGTCGCCGCTCACCGGGTCTGTCAGGCAGCTGGGGCCGGTGAACACATTGGCGCCGTAGTCCAGCAGATGGGGCTCTCCCTGGAAGGCCTCGTCGGGGGTGAATTTGCCGGTTTCCAGGTCAAAATCGCCCAGCCAGTAGTAAACCTTGTTGTCCGCGATGCTGGCGGGGGCGGGAGAAATGGAGAAGAAATACTTGGTGATGGTCCCCGCCTCGTTGGAGACCGGCAGCAGGATGGGCAGCTCCCAGCTGGTGCCGTAGAGGGCGGACTGGTTCTCCATCTCGTACACCGGGCCCCGGTACTGCCAGTTCATTTCCACCTGGCCGTCCTTGAGCTCCAGGGTGTCCGTGGTGTAGAGGAGGGCGGTGCCGCCCTGGGAGGAGCTGCTGCCGGAGCAGATCAGCATACACCAGGTGTCCCCTTCCTTCCAGATGGAGGGGTCCCGGAACTCCCCGGCCCGGCCCTGGCCGGGCTGCTGGATGATGGCCAGGTCGTCGCAGATGACCCAGTCCGTCAGCTCCGGATCGGAAAGGTCGGCGGGATACGCCACGCCGATGTTCTGATTGGAGATCAGGCCCTCCACGTTCCGGAAGCCGTCGTTGCCGGCGGTGAAGAACAGCAGAGGCACCCCGTTTTGATCCAGGGTGGCGCCGCCGGACCAGACCCCGTCGGGGACCACCGTGCCCTCGGTGGGGGTGATGGCCTCTTTAATGGGCTTCCAGTTGACCATGTCGGTGCTGACCATGTGGCCCCAGCAGATATTGCGCCAGTAGGAGCCGGTCATATTGGCCTGGTAGAACAGGTGGTACATCCCGTTGTAGTACACCGGGGCGTGGGGCTCGTTCATCCAGAATTGGTAGGGGCCGCCGTGGAACTGGGTCCGGGTGTAGTCCCCGGTGAGGATGTTCTGGAGCCAGATCTCCGAAAATTCGATTTCCGGCACGGTGACGCTTTCATAATACGCGCCGATCTCCTCGGTGGAGAGGGCGGCGGAGTAGATCTTCAGCTCGTCGATGTAGCCGCTGGCCACGTTCAGGAAGCCCGCTGTCAGCCGCTCCCCCTCCAGGTTCCGACCCACGGTCAGGCCCTTGGCGGTGGCGCCCACGATCTCGGCGTCCACGGAGCGGGAGGCCACCAGCTCCCCGTTCAGGTAGAGGCACATCTCCCCGGCGTTTGAATCATAGGTGGCGGTGACTAGGTTCCACTGGTATTTTTGCAGATTGTCCCCGTTGGACCAGACGGTGAGCCACTCGTCGCCGGTGCCCACCTGGAAGCTGAGCCGGCCAAAGCGCTCATAGCCCAGCAGCACGCCCTTGCAGGCTTCCTTGTCGCACTGGCTGACGATGCCGGTGAGGCAGTCCGTGCCGTTGTCGGCGGCGCTGGGATCGTCCCATTCAAAGGTCCGGGGGGCGATCCAGACCTGAATGGTCAGGGCGGGACCCTCCAGGGTCACGTCGCTGCGCTTGTAGGACAGGTAGGTGCTGCTGCCGTCTAACAGCAGGCAGCCGCCCTGGATGCCCGTCTTCCGCCACTGGGGGTCCTGGTTGTCCATATAGGCGGCGTGGGCAAATTCATAGTTGAGATCGGTATCGGGAAGGTGCCCGGAGCTGTCCTTCATGGTCAGGCCGCTGCCCTCGTCGAAGGACAGGTGGAGCAGCAGGTCCTTGCTGTGGCTGTCGCCGCTGCAGGCGTTGAGCAGCAGGCACAAAAGCAGCACCGGGACGATCCATTTGAATTTCATAGCGGCCTCCTTTGGGTGTGGCCTGCCGGGCGGAGACGCCCGGCAGGCGGGAAGATCATTGCTTCACGTTTTCCGCCAGCACCCAGGGGATCTGCGTCTCGGCGGCGGGAACGTCGGCGGTGGCGCCGTCCATGACGGTGTCGGCCTGGGCCGCGTAGTCGGGGGCGGTCTCGTAGTAGGTCACGACCTCGTCAAAGAAGGCGTGGGCCCAGCCCTCGGCCTGCTCGTCGGCCAGAACCAGGTAGAGCTCCTGGCCCACATAGTCGCTCAGGTCCATGACGTAGGTGGCCATGTCGGCCCAGGAGCCGCCCTGGGCGACGAAGGGGAAGTTGGCGTCGTTGAACCGGGTCTGCTTATAGTAGCCGATCTCGGTGCCGTCGGC
>CANRQC010000178.1 GCA_947632695.1 uncultured Oscillospiraceae bacterium
CGTCCGGAGCATATTTCTCTGGCGGAGACGGGCATCGAGGCCAAGGTGGACGTCCATGAGATGATGGGCTCTTCCGTGCATCTGCACGTCACGGCCATGGGGCAGGATGTGGTTCTGGTGGTGTCCACCATGAACATGACCGGCGCGGAGATCGGGGCCCTGACCTCCGGCTCCACGGTCCACTTCCAGTTCCAGGGCAATGTCTGCCACGTCTTCAGCCGGGAGACCGGCATCAACCTGGAGGCATAACCTCAAAAGTGAAAAAAGCGGCCGGAAAACAGGATTTTTCCTGTTTTCCGGTCGCCTTTTCTTTTAAAACCGCTTTATTCCGACAGGTCCTCCATGCGGACCCGGAATTGGAGGCAGTAGTCCTTCCCGGCGCTGTACTGGTATTCCGGCATGATGGCCGGGCCGCAGGCGCCGGTGCCGATGCCCTGCTGGAAGGCCTGGATGGTCACATAGGTGCCCGTCCGCGCCTCATCCTGGCGATGACGCATATCCAGCAGCGCCCGGTCGGTGTAGGGCTTGATGGCAAGCTCAAAGGGCTTGCCCACCGCCTCAAAAATCACTTTGGTTTTTCCGTCGCTGACGGCGGCCACGGTGCAGTCCATCCGGTTGCCGCTCTCCTGGGGCCGAATGTTGGGCTCCGTCATGTCTTTGACGTGGCAGGAGACCTTCTCGATGGGGAACTGCTCAAACATATCGCGGTAGCTCTCGCCGCTGCGGCCGGTATACTCCACCAGGTCAAAAGCGGCGTCCAGCCGGAAGCTCTTGCCGAACCGGGGCACGATGCCGCCGCCGGAGGCGCAGTGGAGCCGGCTCGTCACCAAAATGCCGTCTTCGGCGCCCTCGTAGGTGTCCGTCACGGTGAATTTGTTTTTCTGATTGCACACCTTCGTGACAACCCGGATCCCGTTGGGGATTTGTTCTGTGGAGATAACCTCCTCCGTCTGGGCCTGGTAGGGGGCCATGGTGCTGTGGAAGAAAACGTCGGTGTCGTTGTCCGTGGGGGCCCGGTAGAGGAGGGTCCCCTCGGGCGCGGTCACCAGGGCCTGCCAGGACAGCCTGCCGTCCTTTACTTCGCAGTCTTCGGGCAGCGCCTGAGTCGTGGGTGCGGCGGGGACTGTCAGGGCCAGGACGCACTGCTCTTGGGAGACTTCCCGGCCTGTGACCGTGTCGAGGGCGGTGACGGTGACGATCTGGGCCCCCTCCACCTCGTGACCCAGGGGAAGGGTGATCGTCTCCTTTTCCAGGGGCCCGGCGGTGGGGGTGACGGTAGATTCGGCGCCGTCGTTCCACCGGAAGGTCAGCCGGTAGCGGCTGCCGGGGGAGAAGGCGGTGGTGTTGAAAATCTCGAACCGGTCCTCCCCCAGGTGCCGCACCCGGATGGGCCGGTAGATAAAGCGGATGAGCTTCGCCCCCGCCGAGGGCTGCCGGTCGGGGTAGAACAGCCCGTCTACGCAGAAATTCCCGTCATGCTCCCATTCCCCGTGGTCTCCGCCGTAGGTGTAGGTCCCGTCGGGATGGAGGACGGCGTGATCCACCATTTCCCAGACGCAGCCGCCCATTAGATTGTCATATTTGTAGATTTCCTGCCAGTAGGCCTCGGTATTGCCGGGGCCCACCCCCATGGCGTGGGCGTACTCGCACAGAAAGTAGGGCCTGTCGTTGAGCCGCTGCTGTTTGCGCTTCTTTTCGCCCACATCGTGGACCATTTGAACGCTGGGGTACATCTCGCTGCCCACGTCGTAGGCCACCCGCTTGCAGTGGACGGCGCTCTCATAGTGAACGGGCAGGGTGGAGTGGGTCTTCAGGTAGTCATACATGGCGTCGGTGTTCCGGTAGCCTCCGGCCTCGTTTCCCAGGCTCCACATGACGATGGCGGTGTTGCCCTGGACCTTGTCCCGCTGGTAGAGCCGGGTGATCCGGTCCAAATAGCGATTCTGCCACTTGGGGTCGTTGCTGATGGAATTGTAGGTGGGGGGCAGCTGGCAGGCGAAGGTGCCATGGGTCTCCAGATCGTTCTCGTCTACAATATAGATTCCCAGCTCCTGGGCCAGCTCGATGAGCAGGGGGTCCGGGGGATAGTGGGAGGTGCGAATGGTGTCGATATTAAACTGCTTGCACAGCTGCACGTCCCGCTCGATCTCCCCGGGGGTCATGCAGTAACCGTTGGTGGGGCTGGTGTCGTGGTGGTTCACGCCCTTGAACTTGACTTTCTTCCCGTTGACCAGGAACACGTCGCTCTGGATTTCCACGGTGCGGAAGCCGATCCGCTCCTTGACGCAGGCGGTGGGGGTCTCATAGTACACATCGTAGAGGACCGGGTCCTCGGCGCTCCACTCCCGGACCTCCAACCCGGAGAAGGTGACGGAGCTGGTCTTGCCGTGGACGGTCTGCCTCCGCTGGACGCCGGGACCGGAGAGGGTGAAGGTGATGTCCGTCTCCGCCAGGGCCTGGGCGGAGAGGGTCAGGCGGTAGCCGTCCTCCTTCTTTTCCGTCTTGGCGTCGATGTCCCACAGGTCGGTCCGCTCGGACTCAAAGAGCAGCACGTCCCGGAAAATGCCGTTGTTCCGGAACATATCCTGGTCCTCCAGGTAGGTCCCGGTGCACCACCGGTGGACCACCGCCAGAAGCTCATTCTGGCCGCCCCGGAGCTTGCCGGTCAGGTCGAATTCGGCGATATTGTGAGCCCCCTCGGAGTAGCCCACAAATTCCCCGTTGAGGTACAGGTCCAGGCAGCTGGCCACCCCCAGGAAGGAGATGGTGAACCGCTTCGAGGGGTCGGCCACGGTCAAAAACCGGCGGTACACCCCCACAAAGTTGTATTCCTCCCCCGGGTCTTTAAATCGGGGCATGATTTTTTGA
>CANRQC010000179.1 GCA_947632695.1 uncultured Oscillospiraceae bacterium
CCTGTTCATATGTTCAGAACATCTACATGTTCGATATTTATGATCTTTTCTGCGTGCTGGTTATAAATCCGGCCGCCGTCTTTCACGATAAGCTCCTGATGGTGCTGTTCTTTCTTAAAGTTAAGAGGCTCACCATCGGGGCCAGCATAAGCACCACCAGTTTCAGCACAATAAACCTCTTCAGCAGTATCGCTGCATGCATCCCCTGCAGTGCTATTGTGTACATTTCCTGTGGTATCACTGCATGCTTCTGAGATTCCTTTCGTTTCAGAATACTCAGCCGTATCAGGGTTCTCAGCCGTATCTGCTGGATTTCCCGTCTCGGGAAGTTCGGTGGATACGGCTATTTTTTTTGCCCTTTCGGCGCCAATTGAGGTTGTGATGCGCCGTGGATTGCCGCCGCCGGCTGACTTTGTCCAGTGCTGGTAGGTTTCCGCCCCTTCTTTTGCGTCAGGCTTATTCATGATGATGTAGTGCCAGACGCTCAGCAGGAAGGTCGGGAGGTTGAAAGCAGTTTCACCGTCAAGTTCAGCCCTGGGGAGGACTCTCGAGCCGGTGTTGAAATCTCCGTCAACAGAATCATCCGCCAAAATCAGGTCGACAAGCCCTGCAGTGAGCATCTTCATAGCGAAGCTGTTTGCGGTATCAAGATATCGCTCACAAAGCTGGGCCATATCGGCGAGGGCGTCGGAATAGAGACTTTGGATCCGCATATCCGCGCCTTCCTGGAAAGAAGGCTCCGAAAAAGGGAAATAGGTCGGGCTGGTGGTCCTGCTGCCGCTCAGGTACTGGGACAGATACTGCCCGAGGGTCTTTTCGTTGCTCGCTTTATATGAAGGGCAGACTATGCGCAGCAGATCAGCGAAGAACCGCGGGCGGGTCAGCCCTTCGGAGGAATTGCCCCACGATGGCGCAACGCCCAGGTCACTCCTCGCTGCGCGAAGCAGCAGAAGGAAGAATATGTTGCTCCGCAAGCGCGGAGTGAACGGATTTTCCATAAATTGTCACCTCATTCAAGCCATAAAAGCCATAAAAGCCGTCAAACGACTGCCGTTAAAGTCATCAAACATCAAAGTAAGCCTCAGGAAGAAAAACCTGGGGCCATTTTGATGGCCTCCACAGCTCGGAACATTTCCGAGCAATTCCTATTAAATCTTAGCACCTGCTGACACTGTGTGTCAATGGGTAGCGGAATTTTGGAGGTAAAAGAGATGATTTTTGTAGAAACTGTAGAAACTGAAACGGCTGCACGTCAATTCACTGTTCATGTCAACAAGGACTGCTCTATGCGGAGCCTCATCATCGGTCTGGGTTCTGTAGAGAAGGCGGCGAAGACTCCGACAGCGAAAGCTCTCCGTGAGGCAGCGGGAGAGCCGATACTGAGTTCTGCCGATGGGAGCATTAAGGTGTATGGAAGCGGGTATGGAGTGTACAGAACCGACATGGGTGCCACTGTACTTTGGCTTCCCGACTGCACCAGCTTTACATATCACTTCGACCCCCTTCGGGAGAATGAGAAATGTGGTATTCGGGAGAAGGAAGAAATCCCAGAGGAGACGTTTTTAGAGCTTCCCTGGGAAGTAGCGATTTCTCTGATTGGAAGCCACCGGCTGGAAGCAAACCTGATGAACCGTAAGGGCGACCGCAGAGGACGGAGGTCTGATATGGGCTATGACGGGGATGAAGCCGATGCACAGGAGTGCATGGATGACGGGGACATCTATCAGAAGGCATACAACTGGCACGATGGCCGCTTTGGGGAGAGCCCGGAATCTGCCTACATCCGCAAGGAGACACAACAGGAGATGCTGGACAAGCTTACTGATAAGCAGCGCGAGGTCTTCGTCATGTATTACCGGGATGGCCTGACCCAGCAGGAGATTGCCGATGTTCTTAAGATCAGTCAGCAGTCAGTAATGGAGCGCCTGGAGTGGGCGCTGAAGCGGCTCAAGAAAATTTTCTAAAAAAATTTTGAGGACTACCCTGTAAAACCGCCTCTCCCACGACTTCTTATGAGAGGAGTTTTTCAAGGATCCTCCCCACAGAGCGGTTGGTGCTGGCGGTAGACGGTATCAGCCGCTTCTTCATATCAGACATCCATCACTGCATCCCAGTCAGAGAGGAGGCATCAGCTATGGGACCTTAGAGGAAGAAAGAGCATACGGCATGGACCGGTCGTATCCGGCCAGGTCTCGGCGCCGCACAGAACAATGACGACTAAGTACGACAATCAGAAGAACCATAACAATCACAAGAACCATGACAACCACAAGAAGCATAGCAATCATAGGAGGATTCAGATCGTGGACAAGAATGACAACCGCGCCGTTGAGGCTAAAAAAGCTGCACAGGCGCAGAAGGACCGCAGGGAGCGCATCTACGTTTGCTCCCCGCTGCGCCCGACGGCCAGCGACCCGGAGCAGGCGGAGAAGGAGCTGGCCGGGAACCTGGAGCACGCCAAAGACGCCTGCCGGATGATCACCGACCTCGGCGGCATCCCCGTGTGCAGCCACCTGTTCTTTACGCAGTTCCTCAAGGACGATGACCCGGAAGAGCGCCGCACCGGCAGGAACCTGGGGCTTGAGCTGCTGAAGGACTGCGATGAGCTGTGGTGCTTCTCCTCGAAGATCTCGGAGGGGATGCTGGAGGAGATCAGCCTGGCGGCCAGGCTCGGAATGCCTGTCCGCATGTTCAGCAGCGATTCCGGCGGACTCATCGGGCGGATGCTTGAGGGGATCGATGAGGAGATGCCCGGCAAGATCACACCCGGTAAGGCGGCTCCTGGCAAGGCCGCTCCAGCAGAGGGTAACCCCGACGTAAAGGCGGCCGGGAAAACCCCGAACGGGGAAGCCGTCCGGG
>CANRQC010000180.1 GCA_947632695.1 uncultured Oscillospiraceae bacterium
AGGGCGTTGGCCAGCAGATCAAACAGCGCCGTCCCGCCTACCACGGCCCCGCCGCTCAGGAATACGGCGGCATATTTCGCCCGAAAATACGCCTTTTTCCCCATACGGGTCACGATCTGGTCATAGACGCCGCTCCGCCGCTCCTTCAGGTAGGACCAGCCGTAGGGCAGGGCCGCCAGAATAGGCCAGTAAAAACCAAAGGCCAGCGCGCCCAAGCTGAAGTAGATCAGCAGCCAGAACATAAACAACGAAAACCCTCCGTGTCCGCCGGCAAACCGTTCCGGGTCTTTCTGCAAAAGCCGCAAGGTACTTTCGGTCAGCTCCGCCACCGTGGCGCTGTTTTGCAGGATGTTGGCGGCGGACATCAGCAGACCCACCGCCAGGGCCAGCAGGAACATTTTGTTGTGGAACGCTTTCCACAGCTCGCTCTTTAGAGTGCCGCTCATTTTTGCCTCCAATTTCATGACGATGGGCCGCTTTTCGCGCCGGCCCGGGAATTCCATTCTTTTTTTACAAACCTACCCGTTCAAAGCGACATCCAGCTCTTTGGGCCAGCCGGTCACATGGAGGAACCAGGGGTAGGTCTCAATATTCCGCCAGGTCCAGCCGCTGAGGTTGTCGGCAAACAGATCATAGGGCAGCACCAGATCATATTCCGTCCCTTTCGGGAGGCAGATGCCGTAGGCCCCCTCCAGTACCGGGTTTAGCGCCGTGAGCAGATTCGAGTCCATCCCCGCATAGGCGTCGTCCCCGTGAAGGCCCAACTCCGTCAACATGACCCCCTCGGCGTCGCTGTCTTCGTTGAACAGCGTGATCCGCACCAGGGCCAGCTTGTCCGGCCGAAACAGGGGTTCAAAATCCTCCGGCGGCGTCCAGTCCGCCATAAAATCCTGGTAGTTCACGATCTCAAAGCTGTTCACCCGGATGAAGTAGCCGTCGGCGGTCTTCCCCGAGCTCAATCGGTTTTTTCCAAAGGCCAGCCGCTCCGCCATCTGGTGGTATTCCACCTCTTCGTCCTGGGCAAAGCTGTCATACCAGGCGTTCATGGTCACATACCGCCAGGTCCAAAGCCCCGCCAGCACCGCCAGGGATAGGAGGATCAGGCCCCATTTGATTCCCCGCTTCATTTTGCCACCCGCCCTTCCGTCACGGTGTAGATTTCCTCCGCCAGCCGCTCTAGGAACGCCCCGTCGTGGCTGGCTACCACTACCAGCGCCCCCCGGTCCCGCTCCCGGCGGATCCGATCCTCGATCAGGGCCGACCCCGCCGCGTCCAGGGCGTTGGTGGGCTCGTCCAGCAGGAGGATCTCCGGCTTTTCCAGGATCGCCGCCGCGATGCCCAGCCGCTGCTTCATGCCCAGGGAGTATTTCCGGTAGGTCCGCCGGTCCTTCGGGTCCAGGCCCACATCCAGCAGGGCCTGCCGGGCCTCGGACGCGCCCACCCGGTTCTGGATCTGGGCCAGGAGGATCAGGTTCCGCAGCCCGGTGTACTCCGGCAGGAAGGCAGGGTTTTCAAGCAGCATCCCCAGGGAGGGGGGAAAGTCCAGCTCTTTTCCCAGCTCCTTGCCGTCTAGCAGCACCCGGCCTGTGGTGGGCCGGATCAGCCCGGCCATCAGCCGCAGGAGCATGGTCTTGCCGGAGCCGTTGGGGCCCCGGAGACCGTAGATGGTCCCGCCGGTGAGCCGGAGATTTACATCCTTTAAGACCTCCGCGCCCCGGATGGTCTTGGAGGCGTTTTCGATTAAAATTTCCATTTTCATTCCTCCGCCGATAAAATATTTTGCTTCCGGAACCGGATCGTCCCGGCCACCACGCTGCCCAGCAGCAGCGCCAGGTCCACGAGGATAGCTGTCCCCGGCTCCACGGCGCCCCCAAAAAGGGACGTGCGGATCAGAATGGCCCCGCTGCCGGGGATCCACCCCGCGTTAAAGTACAAGGATACCAGCAGCGCCCCGGAGCAGCCCAGAAAGGCCAGCACCGGCTTGCAGAACAGGCACAAGGTCATCTGCACGGCGCTGAGGGCCGCCATGGTCAGATAGGGCAGGATGATGCCGATCAGCAGGCACTGTCCCGCCGACAGGGGCCGGACCGGGGTGAAGGGAAATTTCCAGTTCAGGGCCGCGGGGGTATTGGTCAGGGCCGCCTCTCCCCCGGTGACCAGGCAGAACACCGTCGCCACCAGAAGCACCCCGGCGAAATACACCCCGCAGCTAACCAGATTCCAGAGGCATTTGGACAGGAACCATTCCCGCCGGGACCCGCAGCGGATCAGCACCTGCTGGCCCGAGGCGGTCAGATCGTTAAGCAGGTAGTCCAGATTCACCAGCAGCGCCCCGCCCATGATCGCCAGAAATCCCAGAGGAAGGTGGTCGACCACCGGCGGCACCGCCCCCGCGAAGAGGTGGAATACCCAGTCCATCCAGGTGATCCCCGGCGTCTCCATCGCGATCCCAAAAAAGGGCACGCAGGCCAGGGCAAAGATGGGCGTCATCAAGAGGTACCGTTTCCGGCGCAGACCGCACCGAAGGTCGTGGGAAAACAATTTAAGCAAATTCACGTCTTGTCACCTGCCAATATCCGATTGCGGAGCCCAGCAGCGCCACCAGGCCCATCACGCTGAAAATCGCCCAGCCGGGATTGAAATTGCTGGGGGCCGCCTGAATGAGCTGGGAAGGCGCCAAAAGGGGAAGCAGTTCATTTTGGAGCCGTAGCTGGTCATAGAGCATATTCCAGACGTAGTAGAAAAGATAGGGAAACAGCACCACGAACACCTGGAACCGGGGCAGCGTCCCCAGGGCCAGGCACAGCGTCCCCGTCACCCCGCCCCACAGGAACGCCAAACCGCAGAAGGCCA
>CANRQC010000181.1 GCA_947632695.1 uncultured Oscillospiraceae bacterium
TAGATCCGGTCGTACTGGGTGTCGATATCCAACGTCAACGCCTCCACCTCCTACTTGGATTAACGAAATTCGGCGCGAAATGTGCGGGGGATATAAAAAATTTCCCCGCCATAAGGCAGGGAAATTTTTTCATCACGCAAAATGGGAGATCAATAGAACCGTCTCTTGTTCTTCCGGGCGGCCTCAGACTTCTGCTTCCGCTTCAGACTGGGGCTGACGTAGTGTTCGCGCTTCTTCACTTCGGCGATCACGCCCTCCTTGGCGCAGCTCCGCTTGAACCGACGCAGCGCGCTTTCCAGAGATTCGTTTTCCTTGACGCGAATTTCAGACATTGTTCTTCCCTCCCTCCGACGCATCCGGCTCCATCCAGGATGCTTTCAGGACCACATTGGCTTTTACATTATAAGCTAGGTTTTGCGAAATGTCAAGCGGGATTTCCGGATTTTGACCGCTTTCCGAAAAAAACGGTCCTTATTTTACGATCAGATTCACCAGCTTGTTCTTCACCACGATGCTCTTGCGCAGGGTTCCCCCCTGCTTGGCCAGGAACCGGGCCACTTTTTCATCCGCCATGGCAGCCGCCACCGCGTCAGAATCGGCGCAGTCCGCTTCCGCCTGGATGGTGCCCCGGAGCTTTCCGTTGACCTGCACCGCCAGGGTGACGGTCTGATCCCGGCATTTTTCCTCGCTGTAGGTCGGCCATGGGGACACGGAGCAGATGCTCTCGAATCCCTTCCGCTCCCACAGCTCGTCGCAGATATGGGGGGCAAAGGGGCTCAGCAGCTGGAGGAAGGTCTTCAGCTCCGCCCGGTTGCAGTGGTCGCCGATCTCGTTGAGCAGGGTCATCAGGGCGGCGATGGCGGTGTTGGGCTTCAGGGCGTCGATGTCCTCCGTCACCTTTTTCACCGTCTTGTGCATCCGGCTCATGTTTTCGGCGCTGTACTCCGCGGCGTCGCCGGTCACGCCCTCGGCCATGGCCCAAACCCGGTCCAGGAACCGCTTGCAGCCCTTCACCGCGTTGGGCGACCAGGTGGCGGCCTTCTCAAAGTCGCCGATGAACATGACGTACAGCCGCATGGTGTCCGCGCCGTACTCCCGGATCACATCGTCGGGGTTGACCACGTTGCCCAGGCTCTTGGACATCTTCACGGCGGGCCGGAGGGCGTCGGAGCCGTACTTGCGGAGCATTTCGTCCTTCTCCTCCTGGGTGTCGAAATTGCCCACATAGTGGGGGTTGGCCCCCAGGATCATGCCGTGGCTGGTGCGCTTGGCGTAGGGCTCCGGGGTGGGCACCACGCCGATATCGTAGAGGAACTTGTGCCAGAACCGGGAGTAGAGCAGGTGCAGCGTGGTGTGCTCCATCCCTCCATTATACCAGTCCACCGGGCTCCAATATTCCAGGGCCTCTTTCGACGCTAAAGCCTCGTCATTGTGGGGATCCATGTAGCGCAGATAGTACCAGGAGGAACCGGCCCACTGGGGCATGGTGTCCGTCTCCCGCTTGGCCGGGCCGCCGCACTTGGGACAGGTGGTATTGACCCAGTCGGTGATGGCGGACAGGGGGCTCTCCCCATCGTCGGTGGGCTCGTAGCTCTCCACATCCGGCAGCAGCAGGGGCAGCTGCTCCTCCGGCAGGGCCACCTGGCCGCACACCGGGCAGTGGACGATGGGAATGGGCTCGCCCCAGTACCGCTGCCGGGCGAAGACCCAGTCCCGGAGCTTGTAGTTGGTCTTGGCCCGGCCGATGCCCTGCTCCTCCAGCCACTTGGTGATGGCGGGAATGGCCTGGCGCACCGTCATGCCATTCAGGAAGCCGGAATTGACCATGATCCCGGTGTCGTCCTTCAATGTGAAGGCCGCCTCCTCCACGTTGCCGCCGGCCACCACCTCGATAATGGGCAGATCAAAGGCCTTGGCAAAGGCCCAGTCCCGGTCGTCGTGGGCGGGCACCGCCATAATGGCCCCGGTGCCGTAGGTGGAGAGGACATAGTCGGAGATGAAGATGGGGATCTCCTTCCCGTTGACGGGGTTGACGCCCATCACGCCCCCCAGCTTCACGCCGGTCTTTTCTTTGTTCAGCTCGGTGCGCTCCAGGTCGGACTTGGCGGCGGCGGCGGCCTGGTAGGCCCGGACCTCCTCCGGATTTTCCAGCTTCTCCATCCACTTGCCGATCAGCTCGTGCTCCGGAGACAGCACCATATAGGTGGCGCCGAAGAGGGTGTCGGGCCGGGTGGTGTAGACCAAGATCTCGTCGCCCAGGGTGGAACGGAAGGTGACCTCCGCGCCGTGGCTCCGGCCGATCCAGTTGGTCTGCTGGAGCTTCACCCGCTCGATGTAGTCCAAATTCTCCAGATCGTCCACCAGCCGGTCGGCGTACTTGGTGATCCGCAGCATCCACTGGCTCTTTTCCTTCCGGATCACCGGGGAGCCGCAGCGCTCGCAGACGCCCTCGGTGACCTCCTCGTTGGCCAGGACGCACTTGCAGCTGGTACACCAGTTCACCGGCATCTTGGTCTTGTAGGCCAGGCCGTTTTTAAACATTTGCAGGAAGATCCACTGGGTCCACTTGAAATACTTGGGGTCGGTGGTGTTGATCTCCCGGTCCCAGTCGAAGCTGTAGCCCAGGGACTTGAGCTGCCGCCGGAAATTGGCGATATTTCTCTCCGTTACCGCCCGGGGATGGATGTGGTGCTTGATGGCGTAGTTCTCCGTGGGCAGGCCGAAGGCGTCGTAGCCCATGGGAAACAGCACGTTTTTCCCCTCCATCCGCTTTTTCCGGGCGATGATGTCCATGGCCGTGTAGGGCCGGGGATGGCCCACATGGAGC
>CANRQC010000182.1 GCA_947632695.1 uncultured Oscillospiraceae bacterium
GCGGCCCGGCACCCCCGACGCCCCGCCCAACGAGCTGTGCGCCGTCTTTGGCGGGTCCATGTGGACCTATGTGCCGGAGCTGGGGGAATACTACTTCCACCAATTTGCCCCGGAGCAGCCGGATCTCAACTGGGACAACCCAAAAGTGCGCCGGGAGCTGTATGACATGATCCGCTTCTGGGTGGAAAAGGGCGTGGAGGGGTTCCGGCTGGACGTGATCGACTCCATCGCCAAGGAGCCGGACCGGCGCGTCACCAGCCGGGGGCCCCACCTCCACCAGTACATCCGGGAGCTGTCCCGGGAGGCCTTCCGGGAGGAGGGGCTGGTCACCGTGGGGGAGGCGTGGAGCGCCGACGTGGAGGAGGCCAAGCGTTACAGCGCCCCAGACGGGCGGGAGCTGTCCATGGTCTTCCAATTTGAGCATACCTTTGCCGACTGCGCCCATGGGGACAAGTGGGACGCGGTCCCCCTGTCCCTGCCCACTTTGAAGCGGTGCCTGGAGCGCTGGCAGCGGGGCCTCCACGGCCAGGGCTGGAACAGCCTGTTCTGGGACAACCACGATCTGCCCCGGATCGTCTCCCGGTGGGGAGACGAGGGAGAATACCGGGTCGCCTCGGCGAAAATGCTGGCCACCGCCCTCCACGGCCTCCAGGGCACCCCCTATATTTTCCAGGGAGAGGAGCTGGGGATGACCAACATCCGCCTGCCCATCGAGGAATATGAGGATCTGGAAACCCGGAACCGCTACCAAGAGCAAATCGCCCGGGGGGCGCCGGCGGCGGAGGTGCTGTCCTCCATCTACGCCCGGAGCCGGGACAACGCCCGGACCCCCATGCAGTGGACCGATGGAGAAAACGCCGGCTTCACCACGGGAAAGCCCTGGTTCGTCCTGAATCCTAACTATAAAGAGATCAACGCCCAAGCGGCGCTGGCGGACCTGGACTCGGTTTTTTATCACTATCAGGCGCTGATCGCCCTGCGGAAGCGGTATGAGGTGTTCCGGGAGGGGGACTTTACCCTGCTGGCGCCGGAAGATGAGCGGCTTTTCATCTACACCCGGGAGACGAAAACGGAGGCGCTGCTGGTGGTCTGCAATTTTTCCCGGGAGGAGACGGCCTTTTCCCGGCCGGAAGGGTTCGGGGCGGCGGCGCCGCTGCTGTCCAACTACCCGGATGTCCGGGAGACGCTGCGGCCCTATGAGGCCCAGGTTTTCTACCGGAGGCGGGGGCTGTGAGGTATCTGGACTGTATTTTTGACCTGTACGGCACCCTGGTGGACATTCACACCGACGAGACGCGTCCCGAATTTTGGCGGGAAATGGCCGGTTGGTACGCAGGCCAAAGGGCGGATTATGAGCCGGAGGAACTGAAATCGGCCTACCTTCAGGCCGTCCGGGAGGCGGAGGCGGAAATGGCCGCCGGAGACATTCCGGGTGGCTACCAGGAGATCCAGTTGGAGACGGTTTTTGCTAGGCTGTTCCGGGAAAAGGGGGTGGACGCGGAGCCTTCCCTGATCCAGAAAACCGGCAGGGCCTTCCGCGAGGCGTCCCTGGACTATATTCGGCTCTACCCCGGGGCAAAGGAGCTGCTTTTGGGCCTCCGGGACCGGGGACGGCGGGTCCATCTGCTGTCCAACGCCCAGAGGATGTTCACCCTCTATGAGCTGGAGACTCTGGGGCTGATTTCCCTGTTTGACAGCGTTTCCATTTCCTCCGACTGCGGGGTAAAGAAGCCGGACCCCCGGTTTTTCCGCCGGCTGCTCCAAGAGCGGGGGATCGACCCGGCCCGGGCAATTATGGTGGGCAACGACGGGGACTGCGACATCCGGGGGGCCCAGGCCGTGGGCCTGGCCACGGTGTACATTCGCTCCAATCTGTCCCCGGCGGAGCCCATGCCCCCGGCGGATTACACGCTGCCCCAAATGGATCTGGGGCAGGTCTATAAAATATTGACGGAAGATTAACGCGGAAAGGACGGCCAGGAATGAAAATCGGTTTTATCGGTCTCGGGATCATGGGCAAGCCCATGGCGAAGAATCTGAAAAAGGCGGGCTACGAGCTCCTCGTGAACAATCGGAGCCGTGGGCCCATGGAGGAGCTGGCGAATTTTGGATGCGTTCCCGCCACCCAGGCGGAGATCGGGGGAGCGTGCGACGTGGTGCTGACCATGCTCCCCAACTCCCCCCAGGTCCGGGAGGTGATGCTCGCCCCCGACGGCGTGGCGGAACATATGAAGCCTGGCGCGGTGTATATCGATATGAGCTCCGTCAATCCGGTGGCCTCCCGGGAGATCGCCGCTACATTGGCGGGAAAGGGCATTGAAATGCTGGACGCGCCCGTGTCCGGTGGGGAGCCCAAGGCCATCGACGGCACGGTGAGCTTCATGGTGGGGGGCAAACAGGAGGTTTTCGACCGGATGAAGCCCCTGCTCTTGACTATGGGCGCCTCCGCCGTCCGCTGCGGGGAGGTGGGGGCTGGCAATACCGCCAAGCTGGCCAATCAGATCATTGTGGCCTGCAACATCCGGGCAGTGGCGGAGGCCCTGACCCTGGCGAAAATGGCCGGGGTGGAGCCGGAGCTGGTGTTCCGGGCCATTCAGGGCGGGCTGGCGGGCTCTACGGTGCTTTCTGCCAAAGCGCCCATGATGCTCTCCGGCGACGACAAGCCCGGTTTTAAGATCGACCTGCATATCAAGGACCTGAATAACGTCCTGGACTGCGCCCATGCCGTGGGCGCGCCGGTGCCCATGACCGCCTCCGTGATGGAGGTGATGCAGTGGCTCCACGCCCAGGGCAAGGGCCAGCTGGATCACAGCGCCATCGC
>CANRQC010000183.1 GCA_947632695.1 uncultured Oscillospiraceae bacterium
ACACCGAGCGGACGGGATGGCCGCCGGCCTCCTCCACCGCGCTGTACAGCGCGGCGATACCCACAGCCTCGCCGCCGTAGTAGCCCACCGCCTCCACGCTGCGGTTGGCGGTGAAGCCGGTGGTGACGCTGGCCATGAGGATCAGCACCCGCTTGTTGCGGATCATGGGCAGGATGTTGTCCCGGAAGATGATCTGGCTGTTGGCGTTGTACTCCGGCTCCAGAACATTGATGGTCTGGCTGTTGTTCATGCTCCGCAGGCCGCCGCTGACCAGCTCCTCGGCCAGGCAGGTGCCGATGACCGCCGTGCCATCCAGGCACAGAATCGTGTCCACCATGGTGTTGCCCTTGAAATGGGTCACCAGCTGCTTCGCCACGGCCTTTGCTTCGTTCAGACGGGTCTTCTGATAGGTGATATCGATGTAGTAATTGATATGGCTGTGGTTGGTGGCAAAGTGGCCACGGGCCACCCGAAGGGGCACGTTCCCCCGGCTCACGGGCAAACTGGTGATTTCAAGCATGGTTTTCTCCTCCTGTTCTCAAGTAAAAAAGCGCCCCGGCCCCGGCGTAAGCGTTTTCGCCGGATTCCAAAAACGCTTTTTTTCATTATAACCGATTTTGACATTCCTTTGCAAGGGCAGACTCTGCCAAAAAATGGAAATCACTTTTGTATATTCTGCCGAGCCTTCAGCGCCGCCTCCTGACGGATAAACTGGGCGGCAATGACGGCGCTGATCTGGCCCCGGCGGATCATGGCGTGGACCCGGTCGAAGGACGCCCACATCACATCGTCCGTCTCCCCGGGAAGCAATATAATGTCCCGCAGGGCCACCCGTCGCTCCAGGCAGTAGAAATCAAAGAAGGTGTCCCTTCCGCGGGCAGTGTCGATCAGCTCAAAGTCCTCCTCCGGCGCCCGGATCCCCGTTTCCTCAAAGAGCTCCCGGGCAACGGCTGCCCGGCTGGTCTCCCCCGCCTTGGCGGCGCCGCCGGAATTTTCCCAGGTGCCGGGGTAGCTCTTTTCCCTGGCCCGGCGGGTCAGAAGCAGATTGCCCCGGCCGTCGTAGACCCAGACACACGCCACCAAGCCGTATTCTCCCGGTTTCCAGGGGGTGCCCCGCTGATGGAGGCGGCCGGTGAGGCGTCGCTCGGCGTCGTAAATGTCGTTGAGCTCCATGGTCAGTCCAGGGTCTCGCCCCGGTCCCGGTATTCGCTCTCCAGGGGGCTCTTTTTGTCCGCCTCCTGCTGATACCGGCCCACCACGGTGGCGGCCAGCTCCACTGGCAGCAGGGTTCCCGCGCCGGCCACGCAGCCGCCGGGACAGCCCATGCCCTCCAGCAGGTAGCCCTTGTACTTGCCGGCCTTGGCCAGAGTCATCATCTTCCGGCACTCCCGGAGTCCCTCGGCCCGGGCGGTCTTGATCTCCAGGTCGGGATTGGTCTCATGGACCAGGTCCATCACCGCCTGGGCCACGCCTCCTGACACGGCAAAGCCCCGGCCGGCGGCGGTGCCTTCCTGCATGGAGTCCCCGTCGGGCAGGGAGGCCATGTCCACATTCTTCGCCTCGAACATGCCCTGAAGCTCCTCGAAGGTCAGCACAAAGTCCACATCGGAGCGGATATCCTCCCGGATGGCCTCCAGCTTCTTGGCGGCGCAGGGCCCCACAAAGACGACCTTACAGCCGGGGAACTCCTTCTTCATCAGCCGGGCGGTGTAGACCATGGGGGTCAGGGTCATGGAGATGTTCTTAGACTGGGCGGGGAACAGCTTGTGGACCATGGCGTGCCAGGCCGGGCAGCAGGAGGTGGCCATGAAGTCCTGCTGGGCAGGCACCTTCTCCAAAAAGTCCTTGGCCTCCTCGATGGTACACATATCGGCGCCCACGGCCACCTCCACCACCCGGTCAAAGCCCAGCAGCTTCATGGCGGCGGTGAATTTTTCGGGGGTGGACGCTTTGCCAAACTGGCCCACAAAGGCGGGGGCCACGATGGCGATGACCTGGTCCCCCTGCATGATGGAGCGGATGACCTGGAAGATCTGGCCCTTGTCCACGATGGCGCCGAATGGGCAGCTCACCAAGCACTGGCCGCAGGCCACGCACTTGTCCTGGTTGATGGTGGCCCGGCCGTACTGGTCGGAGACGATGGCGTCCATGCCGCAGGCGGCCTGGCAGGGCCGCTCCAGGTGGATGATGGCGTGGTAGGGGCAGGCCTTCGAGCATTTGCCGCACTTGATGCACTTTTCCTGATTGATCTCGCTCTTGCCGTTGACGAAGGACACGGCCCCCTTGGGGCATACCTGCTGGCAGGACGCGGCCAGGCAGTTCTGGCAGCTCTCCGTCACCCGGTACTGATTGGTGGGGCAGGCATGGCAGGCGTAGGGAATGATATTGACCAGCGGCGGCTCATAATACTGCTCTGCGATGGCGGCGTGGTCCATGCCCTCGGTCATCAGGCTCCGGGTCTGGATGGGCCGAATGGAAAGGCCCATGGCCAGCCGCACCCGTTCGCCGGCGATGGCACGCTCCAAAAAAACGGACTCCCGGTGCAGCGGTCGGTCCCCGGGAACGATGATGTAGGGCAGATCCTCCGCCTTTTCATATCCTCCGCCGGCATAGGCCATTCTGGCCACCTCGGTAAAGACGTTTTTCCGAATATTGGTGATTAAGGAAGGGATTCCACGCATAGCAGCAGCCTCCTGTTAAGTATGGTACAATCCGTTATAGGACTGAGTCCATTATACAAAAGAAAGGGAAAAGAGTCAAGACATTTGCTTAAGCCGTCAGCTTTTTCGATTTT
>CANRQC010000184.1 GCA_947632695.1 uncultured Oscillospiraceae bacterium
GCCGCCGCCAGGGGGGGTGGCGAAGGTCGTGTGCAGATTCAGGTGGACGCAGTCGAAGCCCATGTCCCCCGGGCGGGCCAGGCCCATAACGGCGTTGAGGTTGGCCCCGTCGTAGTAGCACAGGCCCCCCGCGCCGTGGACCAGCCGGGTGATCTCCAAAATGTTCCGGTCGAAAAGGCCCAGGGTGTTGGGATTGGTCAGCATCAGCCCGGCGGTGTCCTCCCCCAGGGCGGCTTTCAGGGCCTCCAGGTCCACGCAGCCGTCGGGCCCGGAGGGAATGTTCACGATCTGATAGCCGCACATGGCGGCGGTGGCCGGATTGGTGCCGTGGGCGGAGTCGGGGACCAGGATCTTGCACCGCTTGCGGTCGCCCCGGGCGTCGTGGTACTGCTTGATGAGCAGTACGCCGGTAAATTCCCCGTGGGCCCCGGCGGCGGGCTGGAAGGTCATGTCCGCCATGCCGGTGATTTCGCATAGCAGCTTCCTGGCGGTGGCGAGGACCTCCCGGCAGCCCTGGGTGGCCCCCTCCGGCGCCAGAGGATGGATGCCGGTAAAGCCCGGCAGGGCGGCCATCTCCTCGTCGATCCGGGGGTTGTACTTCATGGTGCAGGAGCCCAGGGGGTAGAAGCCGCAGTTGACCCCGTACACCCGCTGGCACAGCTGGGTATAGTGGCGGCTCACGTCGGTTTCGCTGAGCTCCGGCAGCTTAGGAGGCGCTTTCCTGCCCAGGCCCTCCGGCAGGGAGACCTCCGGCACGTCGCACGCCGGCAAATATTCCGTCCCCCGGCCAGGGACGCTTTTTTCAAAAATCAATTGCATCTACCCAGCACCTCCTTCACGATCTCCACGGCCCGGTCCAGTTCTGCCTTGGGGACCTTCTCCGTTGCGCACCAGAGCACGCCGCCGGCGATGGGCAGGCCGCCCAGGATCCCCGCCTCCTCCAGGGTGGAGAGGACCTCCGCCGAATGGGGAAGGGTGGTGACAAATTCATGGAAAAAGGCGCCGCTGTGGACCAGCTCCACGCCGGGCAGGGCGCAGAGCTTTTCCGCCAGATAATGGGCCTTGGCCATGGACTGCTTCGCGGCCTTTTCCATGCCCGCGGGCCCCATGGCCGCCATGTACAGCCCGGCGGTGAGGGCGCACAGCGCCTCGTTGGAGCAGATGTTGGAGCTGGCCTTTTCCCGGCGGATGTGCTGCTCCCTGGCCTGGAGGGACAGAACATAGGCCCGCGCTCCGGCGGCGTCCACGGTCTGGCCCACGATCCGGCCGGGGAGCTTGCGCATATATTTGGTAGTCGTGGCCATGAAGCCCAGGTAGGGCCCGCCGTAGCTCAGGGGCATGCCCAGGGGCTGGCCCTCGCCCACGGCGATGTCCGCCCCGGCCTCCCGGGGCGTTTGCAGGATGGCCAGGGCGATGGGGTTGCAGCCCAAAATGTACATAGCCCCCGCCTGATGGACAGTCTCCCCGATTTTTTCCGCGTCCTCCAGCTGGCCGTAGAAATTGGGCTGCTGGATGTACACGGAGGCCACCTCGGGGGTCAGCATGGCCGCCAGGGCCGCCAGATCGGTTTTGCCGTCTTTCTCCGGGATCACCTCCACCGCCTCCCCGGCGGCGTAGCAGTAGGTCTTCACGGTCTGGATGGTGTCGGGATGGGCGGCGGCGGAAATCAGGGTCACCCGCCGCTTTCGGTCCCGGCACATGGCGGCGGCCTCCGCCGCGGCGGTGGCTCCGTCGTAGACCGAGGCGTTGGACACGTCCATGCCCGTCAGGCGGCAGATCATGGTCTGATATTCAAAGATCGACTGCAAAATGCCCTGGCTCATCTCCGCCTGGTAGGGGGTGTAGGCGGTGAGAAATTCCTCCTTGGCGGGGATGTACTTGACGATGCTGGGGATGTAGTGGTCATAGGCCCCCGCCCCCCGAAGCACTGTGGGGAACACCTGGTTTTTTTCCGCCAGGGAGGTCATAATCCGGGAAACTTCCAGCTCGCTCTTGCCTGCGGGCAGGTCCAGGTCGGGCCGGTACATTTCCTCCGGCACATCCCGGTACAGCTCCCGGAAGGAGGATACCCCCACGGCGGAGAGCATTTCCCGCCGCTCCGCCGGGGTGGAGGGAATATAGCTTCCCATATCAGCCCTCCTGCTCGCAGAACGCCTGGTAGTCCTCCGCGTTCATCAGGTCCTCGCAGTCGGTCACGTCCTCCACCTGGATGATCCAGGCGCCGTAGGGATCCTGGTTGAGGCTCTCGGGAGCGTCTTCCAGGGCGGTGTTCACCTGGCACACCACCCCGGTGACGGGGCTGATGAGGTCGGAGACCGCCTTGACGGATTCCACATCCCCGAAGCTCTCCCCGGCGATGACGGTGTCGCCCACGGCGGGTAGGTTCACGAAGACCACGTCCCCCAGGGCGTCCTGGGCATAGTCGGAGATGCCGACGATGGCCACGTCTCCATCGTCCCGGAGCCATTCATGGGAGCGGGTGTACTTGTAATCCACGGGATAGTTCATATTTAAATCCTCCTTTTTATTTCAGCAGTTCCGCCCGGCCATAGGGGGGCAGATCCTGGCGCATATGACGTTTGACAAGCTGCCCACGGAGCAGCTTTCCCCGGACGTTGACCTGAACAGCGTCCCCGGGGCCCAGGCGGCTGTCCACATAGGCAAAGCCGATGGAGCGGCGGCCGGTGGCCTCCGTGGGCCTGCCCTGCTCGTCCAGGACCCAGTAGGGCACCATGGTGCCGCTGGTCACCCAGCCCACGGCCTGGCCGTCCTGCAGCACCTCCA
>CANRQC010000185.1 GCA_947632695.1 uncultured Oscillospiraceae bacterium
CCCGCACCCGGCTTCCCCCGGGGATCAGCGCCAGGGCCAGCAGCAGCCCCGTGATAAACTGGCTGGAAATCCCGCCGTCTACCGTATATTCCCCCGGCGACAGCTTTCCCCGGCACCGCAGGGTGTTGGCTGTGGGGCGGCCAAGGCGGCAGCCCATCCGCTCCATTTCCTCCCAGAGGGGGGAGAGAGGCCGTTCCGGGAGCCGTCCGCCCAGGAGAAAGGTGCCGTCCACCCCCAGGGCCCCCGTCACCGGCAGCAGAAACCGGAGGGTGGAGCCACTCTCCCCACAGTCCAATTTCGCCCTTTCCGGCACGGACCTGGCAGGCACGATGGAAAAGCCCTCCTCCGTCCGTGTCACCTCTGCCCCCAGGGCCCGGAGGCACCGGGCGGTGGCGTTGATGTCCTCGCTGATCTGGGGACACACCAGCCGGGTGGGCTTGTCCGCAAAAGCGGCGCAGATCAGCAGCCGGTGGGCCTGGGACTTGGAGGGAATGGCGTCGATGGTCCCGGCCAGCTTCCCAGGATAAATTTTCAGGTCCATTTTACATCCCTGCCTTGAGAAAACCTTCCAGCTGCGCCACCGGGGTGGGCACGATTCGGCAGTCCCCGATGGCGGCGGGGAGGATCAGATTGACCGTATTGCCCGCCCGCTTTTTGTCGGACAGAGCGGCCTTTGCCAGCTCCTCCGGGGAAATGGAGGTGGAAACCGGCAGGGAAAACCGCTCCAGCACCGCCAGGATCCGGTCCCGATCCTCTTTTTGGCAGAGCCCCATTTCCGCGGCGGCCCGGCTGACGATGGCCATACCGATGGCCACCGCCTTCCCATGGGAGACGGTGAAGCCGCTTTTGGCCTCCACCCCATGGCCCACGGTGTGGCCCAGATTCAGTTTCTGTCGCTCACCCCGGTCAAATTCGTCCCGGGCCACCACGTCCCGCTTCAATTCTACGCACCGGGCGATCACCGCTTCCCGGTCAAAACCTAAGCCCTTTTCCTCCAAATGAGCAAACAGGGCGGGGTCATACAAAACGCCGTATTTGATCACCTCGGCGCACCCGTCCCGGAAAATGTCCTCCGGCAGGGTGTTCAGCGTGTCGGTATCGCACAGCACCAGGCTGGGCTGATAGAAGGCCCCCGCCAGGTTTTTCCCCTCCGGCAGATCAATAGCGGTTTTTCCGCCCACGGAGGAGTCCACCGCCGCCAGCAGCGTGGTGGGGACCTGTACATAGGCGATCCCCCGGAGATAGGTGGCGGCGGCAAAGCCGGTGAGATCTCCCACCACGCCGCCGCCCAGGGCCACCAGGCAGTCAGACCGGGTCAGCTTTTCCCTGGCCAGGAAGGACAATAAAGACAGATATTCCTGCCCGTTTTTGCTGGCCTCCCCGGCGGGGATCACAAATTCCGCCACCTCCGCCACCGGCTCCAGGGCCGCCCGGGCCCGGGTGGCGTAAAGGGGCGCTACCCGGCTGTCCGTTACCAGACCGATCTTCTGAGGATGGAGTCTGGCGGCGATCTCCACACCCAGCCGGTCCAGAAGTCCCGTACCGATGCCCACATCGTAGGCGCGGGAGGCGTTCACACGTACCCATTTCATCCGTCCACCGCCTCCTTTTTCCGCCGTCCTTCTTCCAGAAGGGCCTCCAGCGCTTCCCGGTCGCCCTCGGCGATGGCCTGCCGGTAGGCGATCAGATTCTCAATATACAGATCCAACTCAAAAAGCAGCGGTTCCCGGTTGTCCAGAAACAGCTCCGCCCACATTCCGGGATTCAGCCAGGCTACCCGAGTCAGATCCTTGTAGCTCCCGGCGGAAAAGCCCTTGTGGCTTCCGGCGGTGGGGGACTTGATAAAGGCGTTGCTAACGATGTGGGGCATCTGAGAGGTGAAGGCGATCATCCGGTCATGCTCTGGGGCGGTGGTGACGGAGAAGGAGCCAAAATGGCAGGGGGCCAGGGCGTCCTCCACCCGCTGCAGGAGTTCCGGGTCGTCGAAAACCGGGGGCACCAGCACCATGGGCGCGCCCTGGAACAGATTGGAGCGGCTGTACTTGAACCCGGAAAAATGGGAACCCGCCATGGGATGCCCCCCCACGAAGGTGAAGCCGTACTTTTCCGCCAGGGGGAAGCATTTTTCGCAGACCTCTCGCTTCACGCCGCAGCAGTCCAAAACCAGGGCGTCCTTGGAAACAAGGGGCGCGTTTTCCTCCAGCCAAGCGATAGAGCCCCCGGGATAGATGGCCAGCAGCAGCAGCTGGCACTGCCCCACGGTCTCCCGGTCCAGCCTTCCAGTGGCGGCCCCCGCCAGCTGGGCGAAGGATAGGATGGATTCGTCCCGGTCCCAGGCGTAGACGGCGTGGCCGGCCTTGGCGTAGGCCCGGGCCAGGGAGCCGCCGATGAGCCCCAGACCCAAGATCCCCACGGTCATTGCAGGACCCCCCGAATGGCGGTGAGCTGGGCGCTGAGCTTGGCAAACTGGGCCGGCGTGATGGATTGAGCCCCGTCGCACAGCGCGCAGGAGGGATTGTTGTGGACCTCCACCATGATGCCGTCGGCCCCGGCGGCGGCGGCGGCCGCCGCCATGGAGGGCACCAGCCGGGCCTTACCGGTGGCGTGGCTGGGATCCACCACCACGGGCAGATGGGTCAGCTCGTGAAGCACCGGCACGGCGGACAGGTCCAGCGTGTTCCGGGTATAGGTCTCGAAGGTGCGGATACCCCGCTCGCAGAGGATCACCTGCTCGTTCCCCTCGCTCATGATG
>CANRQC010000186.1 GCA_947632695.1 uncultured Oscillospiraceae bacterium
GAGGGCTGCGATGAGGCCGCCCGGCTCTGGCTGCAAATCGCCCGGATCGAGGGCGTCCACCACAACGCGTTCCAGAGTCTGTACGACCAGTACACCTCCGGGACCCTGCACGAGAAGGAGCAGCCCATCACTTGGCGCTGCCTGAACTGCGGCTACACCTACGAAAGCGTCCGCGCCTGCGATCCCTGCCCTGTGTGCGACAAGCCCAAGGGCTATCAGGCGGGGGAGCTGAATGAGCGGCAGCTCATGGGAAAATAGGGCGCTTTCCGGAAACGGTGATATTTTTTGCAACTTCTTGTTTACAGAAGGCGCTTTGGTGTGATATAATACCCAACAGCACAATAAAAACAGAGGTTGCGAAATGGACTATATCGTTTTGGATATGGAATGGAATCAGCCCTGGCCCGGCTCTCCGTCCTCCAAGAAGGTGCTTCCCGTGCAGATCCGGGGGGAGATCATCCAGATGGGGGCGGTGCGCCTGACAGACCGGGAACTGAACGGGGAGTTTCAGATCATGGTCCGTCCGAAGTATTACCGCCGCCTCAACCGCCGGGTGAGCAAGCTCACGGGGATCAAGGAATCCCGGTTGCTGGCGGAGGGGGTCGGCTTTCCCGAGGCGGTGGACCAGTTCCGGCAGTGGTGCGGGGAAAATGTGATCTTTCTGACCTGGGGCTTCGACGACATTACCATTCTTCGGGAAAATCTCCAGCTCTACGGTCTGGACACCGATTGGACCGAGCGCTGGTACAATGCCCAGATGATCTTTAACGCCCAGACGGACGGCTCCACCTCCCAGAAGGCGCTGAAAACCGCCATGGCCTATTTCGAGATCGAGGCCACCCGCCCGGCCCACGACGCTCTGGGGGACGCCTACCACACCGCCCTGATCTGCGCCCGGCTGGAGCTGGAGCGGGGCATGGAGGAATACGACAAGGCCCTGGAAAACCACGACAACGGGTTCCACGGAGCGGAGGTGCCAGGGTGCATCAGCCGCCATGTCTACTACGGCTACCCGGATCGAAAGTCTGCCATGGAGGCCATGGCGGGGGAGGAGAACCGGTGCCCGGTGTGCGGCAAGCCCATGGAGAGCCAGCGCTGGTTTTCCCAGCGGGGCCACCGGTATATGGACCTGGCGGAGTGCCCCGACCATGGGAAGTTCTTCATCCGGGTGCGGCTGTCGGATCAGAGTGACGGCACGGTGCGGGCCAGCCGCCTGGTCTACGAGAGCAGCGCCCAGACCGCCCAGACCTATTCCCGCCGGGCGGACACGGCGGAGCCGGAGGGGACCCGCAAGCCCCGCCGCCGTCGCAGGAAGAGCGTCAGGCGGAACCCCGAGGAGAAGAAAACCACCGCGGAGACATAAGCCGCGTCAGCCTGCCAAGGAACCCGGTCCCGCGAACTGGGCCGCGGCCTATCGGTGGGCGCTCAAAACAGGGAACGTGTCTTGTTCCCGATAAACCGGAGAGAGAAGAACGATGAGCATAGACGATATGATGGAAAAAGCCTCCGATAAGGCGGCGCGGATCAAAGTATTATGTGTTGACGGCACGGTGTTTATTGGAAGAGCGAGTCATTACTGCAAAGCGGATGATGAAGACGACGGTTATTCCTCCGTGTGTATCGACACCGACGATGGCGAAGGCTGGTGCCTTAGTGAAAATGAGATTCAGAGCATAGAATTTTTGTGATGGGATGAATCTTAGATAGTGCAAATCAAGCGGCTGTCCTTCGGGAAAGCCGCTGTTTTTTGCCAGAAGGGATTCTTCTTGCGGCGGAGCGCCCAGTTGGGAACTGGGCGGCGACCTGCCACCGGCAGGTCGCATTTGATTATTCGAATCCCTCCTGGCATATCAAAAGCCGCACCCTCGCGGGTGCGGCCCTTGGTACGCCAGAAGGGATTCGCTTCACGAAGGAGCGCCCAGTTGGGAACTGGGCGGCGACCTGCCACCGGCAGGTCGCATTGAATTGTTCGAATCCCTCCTGACAGCTCAAAAGCCGCACCCTCGCGGGTGCGGCCCTTGGTACGCCAGAAGGGATTCGAACCCCCAACCCTCGGAACCGGAATCCGATGCTCTATCCGTTGAGCCACTGGCGCGTACATTTTTCATTGCTCCGCTATTATAGCAGGGTTTGCCCGGTTTGTAAAGGGGGAAAATTGAAAAAATTACCCTCAGTCCTTGTAATAAAGCATGCAGTGGCAATAGCCCTTGAACTTGGGATCGGCGATCTGATCCCGAAATTCCTTGCACATGCACTTGTTTTCCTCCGTCCGCTCCAGGCGGCAGGGACAGTAGCCGCCGGTGCGCTTCAGGCCCTCCCGGATGGTGCGAACCATTTCCTTGTCCTCATTCAGCCGAACCGCCATTTAAAATCCGCTCCTTTCTATAATCCCATTATACCCCCTTTTTCCCTTCTGTCAAGGGATTGACAGGGGCGTTTTTGCTGTGATATCATGGAAAAACAGAAATGCGGCTTCAAAGATGGGGCTTGACAAATAGAGTGGGATCTGCTATCCTTTTGTTTATCTATAAACAATTGGAAGAAGGAACTGACCTGTGAATCCCCTGCAAAAACTGTACTGCCGCGCTTTTCAGATGATTCTCCGGGCGGCGCTGCCAATGCTGCCCTATCGAAAACCTCAACCGCTGACCCATGTGGAGCAGGTGCCCCCGGTTTTGGCCCGGGCCGGCGTCTCCCAGGTGCTGCTGGTGACGGATCCCGGGGTGGCCGCCTACGGGCTG
>CANRQC010000187.1 GCA_947632695.1 uncultured Oscillospiraceae bacterium
CAGCGACACCACCAGGGGGAGCAGCAGCAGCTTATACGCGATCATGATCAGCGGATACCAGACGGTCCCCCGCAGAGCCGAAAGTCCCGGCGCCAGCTTGAGCAGCACTGCCGAGGCCACGGAAAACACCAAAATGGACAGGATCATCACCACCAGCAGAAAGCTGGTGCCGCAGCGGGGGTGCTTCCGGGTCTGGACGCGGACGTTCTCCACCGTCAGGGGCAGGCCCGCCTCATAGCATCGGATGGTCTTATGCTCCGCGCCATGGTAAGAAAAGACCCGCTTCATCTCCCCCATTCGGGAGATGAGGATCATGTAGGCCAGGAAAATGACCATGCGGATCAGGCCCTCGATGAGATTGATCAGGATGGGGCTGGAGATCCAAGGGTCGAAAAAGCTGCCGATGACCATGGGCAGAAGGAAAAACAGCCCTATAGACACCGCCAGGCCCAGCACCACGGCGATGCCGACCACCGTCTTCTGGAACGCTTCGCTGCCCAGCTTTTTTTCCAGCCACTGGTCAAATTTGGAGGCAGGTTCCTCCGTTTCCTCCGGAGAAATGTCCGCCGAGCGCATCAGCGCCTTCACCCCGGTGACCTGAGCGTCCACAAAATTCACCACGCCCCGAACAAGCGGCCAGCGCAGCGGGGAACGCTCCGGAGGCAGAACACGGTTCTGGACCTCCACGTTCAGGCCCGCCGGCCCCCGGGTCACCACCGCGTCCTTCTCCGGTCCCCGCATCAAAATTCCCTCGATCAGGGCCTGTCCGCCGATCATGGTGCGGAATTGCTCCCGGCAAGCCGGGGCATCACTGGATCTAATCATTGATTCTCCCCTCTCTATTGGGCGGCGGGCAGCCACACTGTCACCAGCGTGCCGCCCCCCTGGGCGTTTTCCAGGGTCAGGCTGCCGCCGTGCATCTGCACGATCTCCTCGCATACCGCCAGGCCGATGCCGGTGCCCCGGGCTTTGGAGCTGCCCTTATAAAACTTCATTTTTACCAGCGGAAGCTCGTCCTCCGGGATCCCCGGGCCAAAGTCCCGAATCCGGATGGCCACCCCGCCCTGGTCGGCGGCGATGGACGCCTTGATCCGCTTCCCCTCCCCGCCGTGCTTGGCGGCGTTGTCCAGGATGTTCAAAAAGACCTGGCGCATCCGCTTGGGGTCGCAGGGAATGGGGGGCAAAGGCTCGTCGCTCTCCTCGTACTCCAGGGTGATCCCTTCAGAGGTCAAGCGGCTGCGGTACATATACACGATGTCCTCAAATTCCCCCCGGATATCCGCCTGCTCGATGTTCAGCGTCATCCGTCCGTCCTGCAGCCGGGTGAAGTCCAGCAGCCCCACCACCATTTCGGTAAGGCGCTTGGCCTCCTTCTGGATGATCCGCACCCCCCGCTCCGTCTCCGGGTCCAGGGACTCCTCATCCAGCAGCGTCTCGCTCCAGCCGGTGATGGCCGTCAGCGGCGTGCGCAGCTCATGGGACAGAGAGGAAATAAAGTCTGCCTGTATTTTCTCGTTCTGGCTGATGGCGGAGGAGAGATCGTTGATGGCCTCCGCCAGTTTTCCCAGCTCGTCGTTGTACTTGGTTTGAATTTGGATCCCGTAGCTGCCACCAGCGATCCGGTTGGCCTTCTGGGTGATCTGGTCCAGGGAATAGAGGATGGACCGCATATACAGGCTCCCGCTGACAGCCGTGGCGGCCGCCACGACGGCCAGAGCCAGCAGGGAGACCGCCGCCACCAGGGCGATCTGCCCGTCCATCCGCCGGGTGGAGGTGACATAGCGGAGGACCCCGATGACCTCCCCGTTGCTGTAGATCATGGGGCTGGACACCGCCATGATCCGCTCCCCGGTCTCCGGGTCCCGGCCCAAATAGGGGCAGATGCCCCGGGTGCTCACCGCCTCCTGAATTTCCGGCGTGGTAGGGCTATTCCCGGCCCAGGGGCCGTAGGAGGAGGCCACCAGCCGGCCATTGGCGTTGATAAATTGCAGCTCCAGCTGGTCCTTCTCCTGAAAGGTCTGGGCATAGGAGATGCAGGACTGGTAATAGCCCCCGTAGTCCAGACGCAGAGCGTCGGAAAAGAACTCCGTGGTGGTCTTGGCGCGGTAGCGAAGGTCCGCCTCCATGCCGGCATAGTAGGACAGGGCGAAGGCCGCCGTCACGGCCATGACGCAGGCAAGGCCCAGAGAACACACCACGATCAGCGTCGACGCCAAATACCGCCCCTGGAGGGTGCTGGGTCGCTTTTCCCGGCTTCTGCCAAACATCAGGCGCCCCATTTATAGCCAAAGCCCCAGACAGTGGTGATGTAGGCGGGATTGGCGGTATCGTCCTCGATTTTGATTCGGAGACGGCGGATGTTCACATCCACGATCTTCAGATCCCCTTCATAGTCCCTGCCCCAGACGGCGGAGAGAATGTCCTCCCGGGCCAGGGCCCGCCCCGGATTCTGCATGAACAGCTTCATGATGGCATACTCCACCTGGGTCAGGCGGACCCGAAGGCCGTTCTTTTCCAGGGTGTGATTGCGGGTGTTCATCACGAAGGGTCCCTGGGTCAGCAGCTCGCTCTCCCCCGCAGCGTCCCCGCCCAGGCGGCGGTACAACGCGTCAATCCGGGCGGTAAGCTCCGCCGGGGAGAAGGGCTTGGTCACATAGTCGTCCGCCCCGGTCATCAGGCCCGTCACCTTGTCCATCTCCTGGGCCTTGGCGGTGAGCATGATGATGCCGA
>CANRQC010000188.1 GCA_947632695.1 uncultured Oscillospiraceae bacterium
TATGCTCCGCATTTTGCGGAAGCGCTACCCCCTGACCCGGGTGCGGCTGCTGCCGGTGCGGGTCCAGGGAGCGGAGGCCCCCGGGGAGATCGCCGCCGCCATTCGCTATGCCAACCGGTTCCAGCTGGCGGACCTGCTGATCGTGGGCCGGGGCGGCGGGTCCATGGAGGACCTGTGGGCGTTCAATGAGGAGGTAGTGGCCCGGGCCATCTACGATTCCCGGATCCCGGTGATCTCCGCCGTGGGCCATGAGCCGGATGTGACCATTTCCGACTTTGTGGCCGACCTTCGGGCCGCAACTCCCAGCAACGCCGCGGAGCTGGCGGTGCCGGATCAGGACGCCCTGCGGCAGACCCTGGATTCCATGGCCGCCGCCATGGCCACCGCCCTGTCCCGGCAGCTCAAGGCCGCCCGGCGGCACTACCGGATGCTGTCGGACAGCCCGGCCCTGCAAAGCCCCGACGCCTACCTGACCCAGCGGCGGCAGGCCCTGGCGCTGCTGCGGAGCCGCCTGACCGCCGCCCAGAGCAGGGCCCTGGCCGCCAAACGGCAGCGGTTTGTGGGACTCACCGCCAAATTGGACGCCATGAGCCCCCTGCGGGTGCTGTCCCGCGGTTACGCCATGGTGCGCACGGACACGGGGGCGGTGCTTCGGTCTGTCGGGCAGGCCGCGCCGGGAGATCTGCTGACGATCACCGTCCGAGACGGGCAGCTGACTGCCCAGGTGACGGAGCGAAAGGAGTCTGAACATGGAAAGCAAGACCTTTGAAGAGAAAATGCAGCGCCTGGAGCAGATTGTCCGGGCGATGGAACGGGGAGACGTGGCGCTGGAGGAGTCCCTGGCGCTGTTCCAGGAGGGCACCGGCCTGGTGAGAAGCTGCGGCAAGCTCCTGGATGAGGCGGAAATGCAGGTGAAAAAAATCCTCACCGCCGAGGACGGCACCCCCCAGGAGGTTCCCTTTGATGAAGACCAGCCTTGAGACCACCTACCGGCAGGCCGTGGAACACTATCTGGCGGAGGCCTGCCGGGCGGGGGAGGAGCTTCCCCAAAAGGAGCTGTACCGGGCCATGGCCTACAGCCTGAGCGCCGGGGGAAAGCGGCTGCGGCCGATTTTTGTGCTGGAATTTTGCCGGATGTGCGGCGGGGACTGGGAAAAGGCCCTGCCCTTGGCCGCGGCATTAGAAATGGTCCATACCTACAGCCTGATCCACGACGATCTGCCCTGCATGGACGACGACGACCTCCGCCGGGGCCGCCCCACCAACCACAAGGTCTTCGGGGAGGCCATGGCCGTCCTGGCGGGGGATGGGCTGCTGACCGAGGCATTTTCCCAAATCGCTGGGGCAGACCTGCCCGCCGAGGTCCGGCTGCGGGCGGTGGCGATTCTGGCCGGGTGCGCCGGCCCCCGGGGCATGGTGGGGGGCCAGGCGCTGGACATGAAAAGCCAGGAGCGGGTCTGCACAGAGGAGGAAGTGCTGGCCATTCAGAGCCGGAAGACCGGAGCCCTGATCCGGGCGGCCTGCCAAATGGGCGTGCTGGCCGGAGGCGGGGGAGAGCGGGCGCTTTCCGCCGCGGGGATTTTTGCGGAAAAGCTGGGCCTGGCCTTCCAAATTCGGGACGATCTGCTGGACGCCATTGGCTCGGAGCAGGAGCTGGGCAAGGCCACCGGGGTGGACGGGGAGAAGAACACCTTCCTCCGGCTCTATGGGGTGGATGCCTGCCAGGAGATGGTGGAAAAGCTCACCCAGGAGGCGGTGGCCGCCCTGGAGCCCTTCCCGGACCGAGCGGAAATGACGGCTTTGGCCAAAAAGCTGACCACCAGAAGGACATGAAAGTTATGTTAACCTTTTTACAAAACGCAGCCCGGCGCGATTTCCGCGCCGGGTGTTGGCTTTGACAGAAAGCAAAGACGGATTTGGATCCCCGCAAAAGGCCTAAAGTTTACATAATATCCTGATCGTCAAAGGGGTCGCCGCACTCCGGGCAGAACTTGGGGGGATGCTTGGGGTCCTTCGGCTCCCAGCCGCACTTGTCGCAGCGGTAGAGAGGGGCGCCGGCGGGCTTTTTGGCCCCGCACTGGGCGCAGAACCTGCCCTTGTTTATTGCGCCGCATTTTTCGCAGGTCCAGCCGGCCTGGGGCTTGGGGGAACCGCACTCGGCGCAGAATTTTCCGGTGTTCTCCGCGCCGCAGGAACATTTCCAGGTCTCCTGGGCGGGGGGAGCGGGGGGCGTCTGGGGAGGCTGCCGCTGGCCCATCTGGAACAGGGCGTTGGCGTTGAGGCCGCCGGCCTGCTGGGCCATGCCCATCCCTAAGAAGCCGGTAAAGGCCCCGTTCTTGTTTTTGGCGGCCTCCTGCATGGCGGCGGCCTGGGCTCCCACCATGTGGGCGGCGGCCATGTTGGGATCGCGGAAGACGGCGTTGCGCTGGAGCTCCTTGATGGCGGCCTCGTCCTCGGGAGAGGCGGTGACGGAGTTGACCCCCACGGACACCACGGAAATACCCCGGAGACCGCTCCACTTTTCGGACAGCACCGTGTTCATGGCCTCCGCCAGCTCCATGGTGTGGCCCGGCAGGGCGGAGTAGCGGATGCCCTGCGCGGAGATCTTGGCGAA
>CANRQC010000189.1 GCA_947632695.1 uncultured Oscillospiraceae bacterium
CTCCTTTTGAGCCGTCCCGCCTCCCGGCACCGGTTCAGGGCGATGTGCCGGGTGATCCGGGCCAAAAAGGCGTACAGATAGTCCCGGGGCTCCTGGGGCGGGATGGCGTTCCACGCCGCGAGATAGGTGTCATTTTCGCACTCCTCGGCGGTCTGGAAGTCCTCCGTGACCCCCAGGGCCAGCGCCCGGAGCCGGGCCGTATTTTTCCCGGGTCCGGTCGATGGCGGCTTCCTCCCGTTGTAGGAACAGCTCCACGATCTGCCGGTCCTCCATTTGCCTCATCTCCTTTCGCTTTATGAAAGGCCCTTCACTTTCTATAGCACCCTTTTTCCCCGGCGGGTTACACATTACAAAAAGAAAGGCGGCAGCCACCTTCGTGACTGCCGCTTATCTGCGGTTGGACCCAAATCAGCCTTCAAAATCGGCGTCCTCGGCGACGACCTCTTCCTCCTCGGCGGGCTCGGCGGGCTCTTCAGGCTCTTCAGGCTCTTCAGGCTCTTCAGGCTCGGCAGGGGCTTCGGTCTCGGCGGGCTCCTCGGCGTTCTGGCAGCAGCACTTGCCCTCCGCGGGCTCGGCCTCCTCCTTGCCGCACTTGCAGGGGCACTTGCCGGAGCACTTCGCGGCCAGCTTCTTGGCCCAAGCGACGATGGTCTCGCCATAGGTAGCCACCAGGTAGACCACACCGGCAACGGCGACGAGAGCGGCGAGAAGGTTCAGTAAAGCGTTGATGACTTTCATGGGGGTGCCTCCAATTCGTTATTTGTTTTTTATCATATTCAGTATAACCATGTTTCGGAAAAAATGCAACCGTTTTTTTGCGGAACTCCGGCGAAATTTTACAAATATCCCGTTTTCCCCCGGATGCTGACCTCCCCGGAGGCCACCTTCACGGTTTTTCCCCCGGAAAGCTCCACGATCAGGGCCCCTTCCGGGTCCACATCCCGGGCAATGCCGGTTTCTTCTTTCCCAGCCCATTGAAAAACAACCTCCCGGCCCAGCGTGACGCAGTCCTGACGGTAGCGGCTGAGGAGGTTATCCCTGCCGGAAAGCAAAGCGGCGCGCGTTTCATATAGCCGCAGGATCATGGCGGCGGCCAGCCGGTTTCGATCCACCGGATGGGCTAGAAGCATTTCCAAGGAACAGGCCCGGTCCCGCAGCTCCGGGGGAAAGTCCTCCGGCCGCTGATGGCAGTTGACGCCGATGCCCGCCACGGCGTAGCGGGCCGCGCCGCTCTCCGCCTCCACGGACAGCTCGGTGAGGATCCCCGCCAGCTTTCGGTCCCCTCCCACCAGATCGTTGGTCCACTTGATGCCGGGCCGGAACCCGGTGACCTCCTGAATGGCGTCGCACATGGCGACCCCCACGGCGCAGGTCAGGTGCATCAGTGCCCCCGCCGGGCACTCGGGCCGCAGCAGCACCGACAGATACACGCCCATCCCCGGCGGAGAGACGAAGCCCCGGCCCATCCGTCCCCGGCCCCCGGTCTGGCGCTCGGCAATGAGGACGGTGCCCTCGGGGGCGTCCCCGGCGGCCAGGACCTTGAGCCGGGTGTTGGTGGAGTCCGCCTCGGGTAGTACCGCGATCCGGTCCCGCCAGGGGTGATCCTGGGGAAGCCATGCTAAAATGGCCTCCCGGTCCATATTTGGGGGGGCGGACCGGAGCAAATAGCCCTGGCGGGTGACGGAGTCGATGACGTAGCCCCGGGCCCGGAGCCGCTCCACGGCCTTCCACACCGCCGCCCGGGAGACGCCCAAAGCCTTCCCGATCTGCTGACCGGAAAGATACCCCTCCGCCCCTGCCAGAAGCTGTAGGACCCGATCCTCCATCACCCGATCGCCTCTTTCAGCCGCCGGATGTACCCGGGATCGGTGCCGCAGCAGCCGCCCAGCAGCGCCGCGCCCATTTTTTTGCAGTCCGCCCCGATGGCGGCAAATTCCGCCGGCCCCATGGGATACTCCGCCAGACCGGAGGGCCCCACCACCGGGACCCCGGCATTGGGCTTGCAGATCAGCGGCCCCCGGACATACCGGCGGAGCCGGCTGACCAGACCCGGGGTGTCGGCCCCGGCGGCCACGCAGTTGAAGCCCACGGCGGCGGCCCCGGCAGTCTCCAGCTCCCGCAGCACCGGCCCGGCCTCCCGGCCGGAAAACAGGGAACCGTCGGGCTGCATGGTGAAGGTGTACATCACCGTCCCGGCCCCCTCCAGCTCGGCGGCCATGCACACCGCCTCCGCCTCCAGAGGATAGAGCAGGGTCTCCGCGATCAGCAGATCCACCCCGCCGTCCAGCAGGCCCCGGATCTGTCGCCGGTAGAGAGCCACCATTTGGTCCGTATACTGCTCGTCGTAGCTGTCCAGGTCGGCGGCCAGGGTGGTCAGATCCCCGGCAACCAACGCCCCGGGGGCGGCGGACCGGGTCAGGGCCGCCAGCTTTGCGTTGACCTCCTCGGTTCTCCCGTCCAGGCCCGCTTTTTTCAGGGCCAGGGGCTGGGCCTGGAAGGTGGGGGCATAGAGGATCTGGCTCCCCGCTTCAAAATAGGCCCGCTGGAGCTC